>NZ_CP126994.1:4407500-4542221 GCF_030252425.1 Acidisoma sp. PAMC 29798
GGTGACCGATAGTGAACAAGTACCGTGAGGGAAAGGTGAAAAGCACCCCGATGAGGGGAGTGAAAGAGACCTGAAACCGGACGCCTACAAGCAGTCGGAGCCGCAACTGCGGTGACGGCGTACCTTTTGTATAATGGGTCAGCGAGTTTCTGTTTGCAGCAAGCTTAAGCCGGTAGGTGTAGGCGTAGCGAAAGCGAGTCTGAATAGGGCGTTGAGTTGCAGGTAGAAGACCCGAAACCGAGTGATCTAGCCATGGCCAGGCTGAAGGTGGGGTAACACCCACTGGAGGGCCGAACCCACGCCTGTTGAAAAAGTCGGGGATGAGCTGTGGCTAGGGGTGAAAGGCCAATCAAACTCGGAGATAGCTGGTTCTCCGCGAAATCTATTGAGGTAGATCGTCGGGTGTTTACCCTGGGGGGTAGAGCACTGGATGGGCTAGGGGGGCCCAAAGCCTTACCAAACCTAACCAAACTCCGAATACCCAGAAGTATAGCCCGGCAGACAGTCCATGGGTGCTAAGGTCCGTGGACGAGAGGGAAACAGCCCAGACCGCCAGCTAAGGTCCCCAAATCGTGGCTAAGTGGGAAAGGATGTGGGAATTCCAAAACAACCAGGAGGTTGGCTTAGAAGCAGCCATCCTTTAAAGAAAGCGTAATAGCTCACTGGTCTATTAGAAATCCTGCGCCGAAAATGTAACGGGGCTCAAGCCACGTACCGAAGCTGCGGGTGTAGAGTGATCTACGCGGTAGCGGAGCGTTCCGTAGGCCTGTGAAGGGAGATGGGGTGACCCCTCCTGGAGGTATCGGAAGTGCGAATGCTGACATGAGTAGCGACAAACAGAGCGAGAAACTCTGTCGCCGAAAGTCCAAGGGTTCCTGCGCAAGGTTAATCCGCGCAGGGTGAGCCGGCCCCTAAGGCGAGGGCGAAAGCCGTAGTCGATGGAAACCAGGTGAATAGTCCTGGGCCTGCTGGAAGTGACGAATGCAAGATGTTGTCGGGGCTTATTGGATTGTCCCGGCTTTTTGCGCATTCCAGGAAATAGCTCCAGCGTATAGACCGTACCCGAAACCGACACAGGTGGACTGGTAGAGAATACCAAGGCGCTTGAGAGAACCATATCGAAGGAACTAGGCAAATTGCTCGCGTAACTTCGGGATAAGCGAGACCCGTTTGTGGGCAACCATGGGCGGGTGGCACAGAGCAGGGGGTAGCGACTGTTTAGTAAAAACACAGGGCTCTGCGAAATCGAGAGATGACGTATAGGGTCTGACGCCTGCCCGGTGCCGGAAGGTTAAGAGGAGGTGTGCAAGCACTGAATTGAAGCCCCGGTAAACGGCGGCCGTAACTATAACGGTCCTAAGGTAGCGAAATTCCTTGTCGGGTAAGTTCCGACCTGCACGAATGGCGTAACGACTTCCCCACTGTCTCCGGTATGGGCTCAGCGAAATTGAATTCCCCGTGAAGATGCGGGGTACCCGCGGTCAGACGGAAAGACCCTATGAACCTTTACTGCAGCTTTGCAGTGGCATCAGGGGAGCACTGTGTAGGATAGGTGGGAGGCTTTGAAGCTTGGGCGCTAGCTCGAGTGGAGCCATCCTTGAAATACCACCCTGGGCGCTTCTGATGTCTAACCGCGACCGGTCATCCCGGTCCGGGACCCTGCATGGTGGGCAGTTTGACTGGGGCGGTCGCCTCCCAAAGTGTAACGGAGGCGCGCGATGGTGGGCTCAGGCCGGTCGGACATCGGCTGCTGAGTGCAATGGCATAAGCCCGCCTGACTGCGAGAGCGACAGCTCGAGCAGAGACGAAAGTCGGCCATAGTGATCCGGTGGTCCCGCGTGGAAGGGCCATCGCTCAACGGATAAAAGGTACTCTAGGGATAACAGGCTGATCTCCCCCAAGAGTCCACATCGACGGGGAGGTTTGGCACCTCGATGTCGGCTCATCACATCCTGGGGCTGGAGCAGGTCCCAAGGGTTCGGCTGTTCGCCGATTAAAGTGGTACGTGAGCTGGGTTTAGAACGTCGTGAGACAGTTCGGTCCCTATCTGCCGTGGGTGAAGGAGACTTGAGAGGATTTGTCCCTAGTACGAGAGGACCGGGATGAACATACCTCTGGTGCACCGGTTGTCACGCCAGTGGCACAGCCGGGTAGCTAAGTATGGACGGGATAACCGCTGAAAGCATCTAAGCGGGAAACCCACCTCAAAACGAGGTCTCCCTGAGGGTCGTGGTAGACCACCACGTTGATAGGCCAGGTGTGAAAGCGTGGTAACGCGCTCAGCTAACTGGTCCTAATCACCCGATAGGCTCACCGCCACACCATCCTGCACAGCAATCATCCAACCGATGGTTCCTGTCCTTAACGCCAAAAGCACATCCATCACGCTACTCTCTACGATCAACGCGCCAAACCCCGTCACATCTCACTTGGATGCTGTCCGCGAGGATAGCTTTGGGTGGGTTGGACGACCTGGTGGCCATAGCGGGGAGCCTACACCCGATCCCATCCCGAACTCGGCCGTGAAAACCCCCAGCGCCCATGGTACTGTGTCTTAAGGCACGGGAGAGTAGGTCGCCGCCAGGTCTTCCAACCCACCCATTCTCATTCCAACCAATCCCATCCCATCATCACCCCCGCGGGGTGGAGCAGCCCGGTAGCTCGTCAGGCTCATAACCTGAAGGTCACAGGTTCAAATCCTGTCCCCGCAACCAAATCCCCATCACCACCCAAGCCGCCTCACAAGGCGGCTTCGCCATGTCTGGACTGTAAGCATTCGGCGTAGGCCGCGGGGCTATTGTGGATCGCTCGACAGTTTGATCTGGTGCTGATCAGGCAGCGAGAGCGGATGCCATCGGCCTCCAGTTCCATGGCAGAAGCTCGTCAAGGCGATGCGCGGGGTGGGCGGCGATCCGGGCCAGGACGTCGGCGAGCCAGGCCTGGGGATCGATGTTATTCATCTTTGCCGTGACGATGAGGCTGTACATGGCAGCAGCCCGCTGGCCACCGCGATCGGACCCGCAGAACATCCACGATTTCCGCCCGAGAGCTATGCCGCGTAGCGCGCGTTCGGCCGCATTGTTCGACAGGCACACGCGCCCGTCTGTCAGGAACAGGGTAAAGGCGTCCCAACGTTTGAGTATGTAGTCGATGGCCTTGGCGAGGTCATGAGCCGAAGAGAGCTTGGCGCGTTGCTCGCGCAAATAAACACGAAGCTCATCGACGAGCGGTCTGCTTAGTTCCTCGCGAACCACCCGCCGTTCCTCGGCGGTTTTGCCGTTGATGGGTCTCTCGATATCGAACAACGCGTCGATGCGGCGCACGACCTCGATCGCGATGGGAGAGAGCATGATCGCCTTCTTGCCCGCAGCCTGTCGTCGGGCGTTCTCCTCAAGATCGGCCATCGCGAAGAACGGACGCCGGGCATGAACCCAACATCCTGCCTCCAAGATAAGACCCGGACTTCGGTCGAGTAGGTAGAGTTTGCGGTATCCATCAAAGGCGTCAGCCTGGAAGAGCCCAGCATAGTTGGCCAAATGACTCTGCGGATGTTCGCCTTTACGATCGCGCGAATAATAGAACATCGCCGCGGGCGGCGATGTTCCGCCGAACGGCTTGTCGTCACGCACATAAACCCAGCAGCGACCCGTATCGGTCTTCCCCTTGGCCAGCACCGGCACCGTCGTGTCGTCTCCATGCAGGCGTTCTGCCGCCATGACGTGGGCCTCGATCAGCTTCAAGATAGGAACCAGAACTGTGCAACACGAGCCTACGGCGTCCGCCATGGTCGACAGGCTGATCGACACGCCTTCCAGGGCGTAGCGCTCAGCCTGCCGGTTCAAAGGCTGATGCTGACCGAACTTCTCGAACAGGATCATCGCCAGGAGGTTCGCCCCGGCCCATCCCCTGGCGATCACATGGAAGGGCGCCGGTGCCTGGCTAATCCTCTCGCAGTCCCGGCAGGTGAACTTCTCGCGTACCGTCTCGATCACCTTCCACTGACGCGGAATCGATTCCAGGCTCTTGGTCACGTCCTCGCCCAGCTTGCGCAGCCGCTTCCCGCCACAGCAGTCGCACGCGGTTGGCGGGTCAATCACCACGCGCTCGCGAGGAAGGTGTTCGGGGAAGGTATTTCGATCGGGACGCTTACGCCTGAAGCCCGCCACCGTGGTGACCTTGGCAATGGCGATTTCGGCGGCCAGTTCATCTTCGGTCGCACTCGCTTCCAGTTCTTCGAACTGTAGCGCCAGTTGATCGATGAGCTGGGACGATCTTTCCGAACGGGGGCCGTAGAGTTGACGCTCCAACTTGGCAATCCGCAGCTTCTGATGTGCGATCATGGCCAGGTCGGCCGATGCGCGGGCTCGGGCGACAGCGAGTTCTGCGGCCCCCACGTCACGCTCCGCGGCCAGTTCCAGAATCTTGACGCGCTCGATCGTCAGCGCCGCTTTCAGCGCGTCGATATCGTCCGGAAGATCGGAGAGGTCGGCGTCCATGACCCCGATTGAATCATGAATCTCTGACGATTAGTACCCGTTTTATGCAGATTCAGGGCCTTTTTTGGCTATCCCGCGCTCGCCGGGCGGAAGGTATGGCGAGGGTTCCGCCAGTCGATTCCGTCGAGCATATAGCCCAATTGTGCCGCTGAGATCGCCACCACGCCATCCGCTGGCGATGGCCAGGTGAAGCGACTCTTCTCCAACCGTTTGGCATAGAGCGACATCCCGACACCGTCATGCCAAAGGACCTTAATGAGATCGCCTCTGGCCCCTCTGAACACGTAGAGATCGCCCGCGTGCGGATCCCGACCCATGGCTTGTTGAACCTGCAGGGCGAGGCCGTTCATACCGCGACGCATATCCGTCCGTCCGACCGCCAACCATACGCGCACACTTGCGGGGAATGCGATCATCGCCGCTCCAACGCATCCAGCACGACGCGCAGGGCGGCGGCTTTGATGGTGCCACTGATCCGAACCCGATAACCGCGCGGAAGCTCGATCTCTATGAGGTCGGTTGTGGGCGCCACAGGCGCCGTTATGGACTCATCGGGCGTCACGATGAGAGGCACAAGGTGTGGCGACCCCGCAGACGGCTCCTCGCCATAGCGCTTGCGCCAGGTGAAGACCTGGTTGGTGTTTACATCGAACTGCCGCGCGACCATCGACACCGATGCCCCCGGCACCAGTGACGCCGCCACGACCTGCCGCTTGAGCGCTTCAGGCCACGACCTATTCTGCCGCCGGACACCCAAATTTGTGTCCATCTTCTCGTTTGTGGACACTTCCCACCATCACGCTCCGAAGGCCGATAGCCTCCGTGATATCATCAAATATCGGAAGGCGGCCGCTGCCGGAGGGATACTCTGGACTGCGGCATGTCGGTCCTTCAATGGATGCCGCGCGTTAATCCGGCGGTGAGGTAGCGGTTCAACAACAGCCCCGCGAGAACGATGGGGATGGTGCTGAGATGCGCCATCGCCCCCAGAGTGCCCCAGCCGCTGGTGGTATTGCCGCCAAAGGCGGTCAGTAGTGCGACCGACAAAGGTCGCGTCTCCGCCCGCGTCAGAAACGCCGGATTGAGGTAGTCGTTCCAGGCGAACATCATGCAGAGCAGGGCCGCAGCGGCGACGGAGGTGCGGGCGAGCGGCAGTGCGACGCGCCAAAAGGCCCCGAAGGCACTGCACCCATCGACGATGGCCGCATCTTCGACCTCACGCGGGATGGCCCGGAAGGCCGTGTACATCATCCAGGCGACGAAGGCGGTGCTCAGCGTCGCATTCATCAGGATCACTGCCCACCAGCTTCCGAGAAGATGCAGTTGCCGCATGAAGAGATAGAAGGGAATGAGCGTGACGACGGTCGGTACGCCGCGGATGGCCAGGAAGGCGTAGGCGAGCAGGATCGCGGATCGCATGCGCGTGCGTGCCAAGGCATAGCCGCAGGGAATGCCGAGCAGCAGTGACAGCATCGTCGAGCCCGCGCTGATGACCATGCTGCTCAAGGTCAGCCTCGGCAGGTCGAAATTGCTCGCGATGCTGGCGAAATTGGCAAGACTGGGCGTGAACCGCAGTGTGGGCGGCACCGACTGGATCGCGCGGGACGGCTCATAGGCTGTCATGATGAGCCACAGGATCGGCGCCAGGAAGACGAGCAAGGCCATTACCAGCAGCGATCGTTGCATGAGCAAGGCAGAACCCTTGGTGCGCCGGCTCATGACTCGTTGAACCTGCGGTCCATGCGACGCAGGGTCAGCATGATCACCGCCGCCATCAGCACGATGCAAAGCGTCATCAGGATCGAAATCGCCGAGCCATAGCCGATATCGAAGAACAACAGGCCCTGTTTCACGGCCGACAGCATCAGCAGGTTGGTGCTATCGGCGGGGCCACCCGCTGTCGCGGCAAAGACGATGTCATAGGTGCGGAACACATCCGTGACGCGCAGGACGAGGACAAGAAACAGCGCCGGCAGCATCATCGGCAGAATGATCAGGCGCAGCCGCCGGACGTGATCCGCGCCGTCGATCTCGGCGGCATCGAGCACGTCACTCGGCAAAGCCTTCAGCGCCGCCAGAAGAATCAGAGCCACCAGCGGCGTCCATTCCCAGACATCCACGACCATCATCGTCGGCAGCGCCGTCCGTGTGTCGCCGAGCAGACCTTGCGGCGGTGCAAGATGCGCATGCACCAGCCAATAGCCGATCAGGCCGAAGCTTGGGTCCAGCAGCGCGCGGAAGATGAGACCGACGACGATGGGCGTGACGGTGATCGGCACGAGCATCAGGGTGGTGGCGACACGGTTGAAGCGACTGTCCGGCCACAGCAGCAGCGCGAGGCAGAAGCCGAGAACCAGCTCCGCCGTCACGCAGCCCAGCGTGAAGATCAATGTGACGATCAGGGAATGGCGGATTTCAGGATCCGCCAGGGCATCCGTGTAGTTCCGCAGGCAGATGAAACGATGCAGCCAGGGCTGCATCAGGTTCATCTGGAACAGGCTGAAGCCCACGCCGCGCAGGATGGGGTAGAGGGCGAAGACCGCGACATGAAGCGCGGCCGGCGCCGCCATCACAAACAGGAAAAGCGAGCGGCGGCGCGGCGAGGTCAGCCGGAGGAGAGATCTCTGCATTCACATCACTGCGTCATGCTCTGCGAAGGCAGAGCATCCACGGCTTCCTGATGGCGCGCAAAGTCGTGGATGGCATGCCTTCGCATGCCATGACGAGAGACTTGGACGATGGATCAACCCAAACCCAGCGTGTTCTAGAAATACCGCAGCGCCTGGGTTTGCGCGGCGGCCAGGGCGGCTGCCGGCGTCATGGCGCCGACCAGCGCAGAGTTCACCGCCGTGCCCAGGATGTCCTGGATTTCGGGATATTGCGGCACGCGCGGCCGGAAATCGGCGTCGCCATGGGTGAAGCTCTCATCGATCACCGACAAGAAGGGGTATTTGCGGTTCAGGCCCGGGTCGTGAAGCTCGCTGCGGCGCAGGAAGCTGCAAGCATCGAGCTGATTGAGCGCGATATGAATCTCGGGGCTGGTGATCCACTTGATGAAGGTCCAGGCGGCGTCCTTGTGCCGATCGTCGATATCCGCGTTGATCGCGATACCCCAGCCGCCGATGCCGTAGCGCGGCTTCATGCCATCCGCCGTCGGTGTCACCATCAACCCCGCCGTCTCCGTCACCTTCGACTGTTTGGGATCGAAATAGCCGAGGGCGCCGACCGACCAGGTTTGCATATTGGCGGCGAGGCCGCTGCGGAAGCTTGCCTCCCGCCCATCCCAATCCCAATTGACCGCGCCGGGCGGCGCTGCCTTCTGGAACAGATCGCGATAGGTTGTCAGGCTTTGGATGTTCAGCGGGGTGTTCAGCGTCGGCTGCCCATTGGCCACGAGGACGCCGCCGACCTCGGCTAGGTATTGCATCCAATCCTGGGCGCAGGCCGCGCCCTTCTGGCCGTTGGCGACCCAACCGTATTGGTTATGGGCCTTGTCGGTCAGCGTATAGGCGTTGGCCACCAGCGCCTGCATGGTGGCGGGCGGTTGCAGATTGGCGGATTTGTAAAGATCCTTGCGATAGGCCAGCACATTGGCGTAGCCGGCGAGCGGGAAAGCGACCTGCTTGCCCTTGTAGTTGCCCAGCGCCGTGAACAGCACGGGGTAGATGTCGTCGAGCTTCATCTCGGCGGCGTCGCGCGTCATCCAATCGTTCAATGGCACGGTGTATCCCGCTTCCGCAAATTGCGGCGCCCAGACATTGTCCGTGGTTGCGAGGTCATAGCCCTTGGTATGGCCGACATAGTCAGTCGTGACCTTGGTCTGCAACTCGCCATAGCCGAGAATATCGACCACGACCGCGATGCCGGTTTCCTGGTGGAACCGCGCGGCCAGAGCCTTCAGCCCCGGTGAATACTGGTCATTCACACTGGCGAGGCGGAGCGTCATGCCGTCGAAGGGCTTGGTTTGGCTCCATCCGCGCCGGCTGAAGCCCAGGGTTGCCGCAGTTGCTAAACCGGCCGCGAGAAGGGGTCTGCGCTTCATAGCCATGCTCCATCTGCTCGGGCTCTCGCCTTGGTGAGCTTACGGTAGGCGGAAAGCGCATCGCAAGGTTGAAGGCCGCCCGATTGGCGGGCATTCTGACGCCATGGACGTAAATGTGGTGACATTGAAGGCAGAGGCGTGCCGTGACAGCGCGGAATTTCCGCCCTTCATGGCCAATCATCTGCCCATGATCCTGGTGGCGCTGGATCGCCTCTGCGCCTCGGCGGAGCGGCTTGACGCTTTTGCCCAAACCTACCGGGCCGAGCATGGGTTGCGACCGCAACCGCCCGCCCAGGCGCCGCTTGGCGTCGAGGACTGGATGTCTGCACGCGGACAAAGGTCGCGGGAAGCCGATCTGCGGGCCTTCTTTTCGCGACAAGTGGCTGCGCATGGCGGGGCGGCGACGATCGCGGCGTATCTGCCAGGGCTGGCGCCGGGCA
Organism: Acidisoma sp. PAMC 29798; assembly: GCF_030252425.1. Lineage (GTDB taxonomy): Bacteria > Pseudomonadota > Alphaproteobacteria > Acetobacterales > Acetobacteraceae > Acidisoma > Acidisoma cladoniae. The sequence goes on from NZ_CP126994.1 coordinate 4,416,479, forward strand.
TGGCCGGCAGCGCCCTCCACCCCCTCATGCGCCTCGCCTATGCCGTGATGACTGAAGACGAGGCGGAAATCGGCGCTGCCCTGGGCTTTTGGGCCGCTACCTACCTGCCCCTCGACGAAGCGGGCCGCGGCCCCGGCGTAACGACGGACCCGGCGGAGGTGCTGCGGCGGGCTGCGGTTCTGCCCGGCGTGGCGGAGGCCGAGCCCGAGAGCGATCTCGTTTGGCACAATATGCGCGCGGTGGCGCAGGTGCCGTCTTTCGCTGGTGTGGCCGATTGGCTGATCATCCATGACGATACGCTCGACCGCATGGCCGCGGCCTCTCTCGCGCTCTATGCCGCCACGATGAGCTTTGAGGCGCTGCATGCCGTGACGGGCTGCCACTGGCTGCGGTTGCTGCGGCCCGTGGTTGCGGACCCGGCGCCGCTACTGCGCCATTTCTGGGTGGCGATTGCGGCTCTGATGCCGAAGATGGGCCTGCCGGAGATCCCGACGGCCGCGCAGGTCGCGGCATGGCGGCAGACGCCCGCGCCTGACTGGCCGGCGATCATGGCGGCAGCGGCGGCCTCGGATGACGAGCACGACCCCAGCCTGACGTTTTCGGCCTTCGAGGAATGGCGCCGGACCGGCGATACTTTGTACCGCGTTGTCGCCGCAAAGCGGGTCGCGCTCATCGCATGACGACGCCTGACATCTTCGCCAATTGCCGCCTGGCGGATGGGAGGCGGGTTGATCTTCATGTGGCGAAGGGTCGCATTAGCGATATCCTGCCGGCGGAAGTGGGCCCGGCCGGGCCTGACCGCTTCGATCTCGGCGGCCGGCTGGTGGTTCCAGGCTTCGTCGATGGCCATGTCCATCTCGACAAGACCTTGCTCGGCCTGCCCTTCCAGGCGCATCGGCCCGGCGACACGGTCGCCGAGCGCATCGCCATCGAAAAGGCGGTGCTGCGTGATCTGCCAGTCCCGGTCGAGCAAAGGGCGCACGCGCTGGTGACCCAGATGTCGCGCTTCGGCACCGTCGCGCTGCGCAGCCACGTTGATATCGATACGGACTGGGGGTTGTCGAACCTGCACGCCCTGCTGCGCGTGCGGGAAGCGGTGCGGGCTATCATGGACATCCAGATCGTGGCCTTTCCTCAGAATGGCATCCTGCGCGATCCCGGCACTGCGGCACTGCTTGATGAGGCAATCCGCGCGGGCGCCGATCTGATCGGCGGCCTCGACCCCGCCGGTATCGATAGCGATATCAAAGGCCATCTCGACGTGGTCTTCGGGATTGCCGAGCGTCACGGCGTGGGCATCGACATTCATTTGCATGATGCGGGCGCCCTCGGCTGTTTCGAGCTGCGCGATATCGCGGCGCGCACCATCGCGGCCGGCTTGCAAGGAAGGGTGGCGGTGGCCCATGCCTTCGCCCTCGGATACTCCGATCAAGCGGATGTGGATGCAACCGCCGAAGCGCTGGCGCGGGCGGAGGTCGCCATCATGACCAATGAGCCGGGCCCGGTGTCGATGCCGCCCGTGGCGCGTTTGCGCGCGGCGGGCGTGACGGTCTTTGCAGGCTCCGACAATATTCGCGATGCCTGGTCACCTTACGGCAATGGCGACATGCTGGAGCGCGCCATGCTGATCGGGTATCGACAGGGCATGAAGACCGACGCCGATTTGTCACACACCTTCGCCATGGCGACGACGCTACCGGCGCGGGTATTGGGTTTGGGTGGCGACTATGGATTGGCCGTTGGCGCGCGCGCCGACCTCGTGGCGCTGGATGCGACGAGCGTGCCCGAGGCGCTGGTTGCCCGACCGAGCGGCCGAATGGTGATCAAAGGCGGCCGCGTGCTGGACCATGCTTCGTCGTTTTCAGAGTCAGCGTCTTACTAAAACCAAAAAGCTTGAGCCCTCAACTCCTCGTGAGGGATCTTCGTCTACTATCACTGCGCGTCTTATATCCACAAAGACATAGGTAGATCCTCCGACAAAAAAGGTTTCGCATGAGGGTGCTCATTACCGGAGGCGCGGGCTTTATTGGCTGCCATTTGAGCAGAGCCTTGCTCGCCGAGGGATATGAGGTGCGGATCTTGGATCGGTTCATAGAACAGGTTCATGGCGGCGCGATGCCGCCGGACCCGGTGCTCCGGTCCGTCGACATCGTGACCGGCGATATTCGAGATGCCGAGGCCGTGATCAAGGCGGTCGATGGTGTCGATAAGGTCGTCCATCTGGCGGCGGAAGTCGGCGTCGGTCAAAGCATGTATGAGATCGACCGTTACGTCGACGTCAATGATCTGGGCACCGCGGTTCTGCTCAAGGCGCTTCTCGCGCATCCCGTTCAGCGCTTGGTCGTCGCGTCATCAATGAGCATCTACGGCGAAGGCCTCTACCAGACCGCCGACGGCCGTCTGATCGAGCAGGTGACGAGACAGCCCGCCAGTGGCTGGGATCCGCGTGATGAGGATGGCGGCGTGCTCACCCCGGTGCCGACACCGGAATGGAAGCGGCCTGTGCTGTCCTCCGTTTATGCCATCACGAAATATACCCAAGAACGCTTGTGCATGAATGTGGTGCCTGCTTACGGCATGGAAAGCGTCGCGCTGCGCATGTTCAATGTCTTCGGCGCCGGCCAGGCGCTGTCCAATCCCTATACCGGTGTGCTCGCCATTTTCGCGGCACGCATCCTTAACGGCCAGAGCCCCATGGTCTTCGAGGATGGACAGCAGCAGCGCGACTTCGTTCATGTGGAAGACGTCGCACGTGCCTTCGTGCTTGCTCTGGAGACGCCCGGTGCTGCAGGCGGCGTCTTCAACGTTGGCAGTGGCCACCGTACGACGGTGGAGGATGTGGCACGTCTGCTGGCGCATTCGATGGGTCGGTCCGATCTTGCGCCGGAGTTTCTGAACAAGGCGCGGGCAGGAGATATCCGGCACTGCTTCGCGGACCTGACGCTGTCTCGTGATGTCCTTGGGTTCGTGCCAAAGCGAAGCCTTGCGGATGGTGTGCCAGAACTTGCGGAGTGGCTCGCGCGTCAGACTGCGACGGATCGCGTTTTGGATGCGCGCAAAGAACTCGAAGCGCGGGGTCTGGTCGCGTGACGGTGGCTCCCAACGCGCCCAGCCTTGGCTTCGTCCAATGGTTTCGCCTGGGTGAGCGCGCGCATGCACTGCAGGCGGCGGATGCACTGGACGCCATGGGCATTCGCCATTTACGCACGCATCTTTCCTGGGCGGATTACCGTGCACCGGGGGGCGACGCTTGGTATGCGTGGCTTCTGCCGATGCTCGGCCGCCGCTTCGATCTGCTTCCCTGTCTGCATTACACGCCGCCGGATCTATCGGAGACCGGTCGGACCTCAGGCGCGCCACGCGCGTTGAAATCCTTTGCGGATTTCGTCGATGTGATGATCGACCGCCATGGCGATAGTTTCGCGTGGTTGGAACTTTGGAACGAGCCCAATAACCTGCTCGATTGGGACTGGCGGCAAGACCGCGACTGGCTCAAATTCTGTGAAATGCTTGGGGCGGCGGCCTATTGGGCGCAGAAGCGCGGCAAGCGGGTTGTTCTGCCCGCGAGTTGCCCGACCGACCTGCATTGGTTGCGCCTGATGGGTGAGCGCGGACTCATGAATGTTGTCGATGCCGTCGGCATCCATGGCTTCCCCGGAACCTGGGAATCGGAAAGCGCCGGCGTCTGGCGCGGTTGGGCGGATGTGGTCGCTGAGGTGCGGGATGTCGTGTCATCCTTCAATCCAGCGGCCGAACTCTGGGTCACCGAAACCGGCTATTCCACATGGCGACAGGATGCCGCGCCGCAGCTCCGCGCTTTCACGGCGGCCCTCGAAGCGCCGGTTTCGCGTGTCTATTGGTATGGCCTTCGCGATCTCGCTGATGATGTCATCGTGCAGGAAGGCCCGCATTTCGACGAGCGGCACTATCACTTTGGTGTCGATGATACAGATGGTCGGCCCAAGCTGCTGGGTCGCTTGCTCCGTAATGGCGGCATCGAGGCTGTGCGCGTAGTGACGGCGCTTGCGACCCCTGCCATCGTCAAGACCAAGCCCCTGCTCATTACCGGCGGCGCTGGCTTCATCGGCGCCAATCTGGCGCATCGCCTGGCCGGCGAAGGCGAGCATGTGCTGCTCTACGATGCTCTCGCCAGACCGGGCGTGGAGCAGAATCTCGCTTGGCTGCAGCGCCTCTATCCTGAGCGTGTGTCTTTCACGCTCGGGGATACACGAGACCGCGCCTCTGTTGCGCAGGCAACGGCGGATGCGACGGCAGTGTTTCATCTCGCGGCGCAGGTGGCAGTCACCACCAGCCTCGATGATCCTACGGATGACCTGCAAACGAATATCCTCGGCACCTTCAATCTGTTGGAGTGTCTGAGGCGCAAGGGCGACAAGACGCCGATCATCTTCGCCAGCACCAACAAGGTCTATGGCGATCTCGGGCAGGTTGGTCTCGACCTCATCGACGATGCTTGGGCGCCATCGGATGCCCGGCTTCGTCGCCAGGGCCTGGATGAGGATTTTCCACTGTCTTTCGCGACGCCCTACGGCTGCTCGAAGGGCGCGGCGGACCAATATGTTCTCGATTACGCCCATAGCTATGGCGTGCCGAGCTGCGTGCTGCGGATGAGTTGTATCTATGGTCCGCGCCAGCTTGGCACGGAAGATCAAGGCTGGGTCGCACATTTCATGCTTCGCGCTGTGCAGAGGAAGCCGATTACCCTCTTTGGCGACGGCAAGCAGGTGCGGGACATCCTGTATGTGACGGATGCGGTGGCGGCCTATGTCGCCGCCTGGAAACGTATCGGCGCCGTCAGTGGTCGCGCCTTCAATCTCGGTGGCGGCCTGCAAAACGCGGTGAGCCTGGTGCAATTGCTCGCGCATCTGGAGACGGTCTTGGGGCGCCCGATCGATATCGGCTTCGATGAGTGGCGGCAGCATGACCAGCGATACTTTGTCGCAGATAGCAGACGCGCGAAGGAGGCTCTTGGCCTCGCAGCGCCCGTCGCATGGCGGGATGGCACCATCCTCCTGATGCGGGAGATCGCCGAGCGCCACGGCGTGACGCTGCCGGGCGACGCGCACCGGACAACGCCGATGATGGTGACGGCATGAAAGTCGCGCTCATCAACCCGAGCTGGGAGTACCGCAACAGCATTTATTTCGGCTGCCGCGCGCCCCACTTGCCGCTGGAACTCGGCTATAGCCGCGCGCTGCTGGAAGCGGCCGGACATGAGGTCCTGATGCTGGATGGGCAGATCCAGGGTCTGAGCATCGTCGATATCGCAACCAGGGTGCGCGATTTCGGGCCAGCCATGACGGTGGTGACGACGGCGCCGACCTATCTGTTCTGGCGCTGCGCGCCGCCGGAGCTGCGGGTGCCGCAATTGATGCTGATAGCCCTTGGCGATGCGGCTGGCATGACGGTGGCGGTGGGTCCGCATGGATCGGCCACGCCCGCGCCTGTGCTGCGTAAGCTGGGCGTCGACATCGTCGTGCGTGGCGAATGTGAAGACGTCATCGCGGCATTGGCGGATTCCCCTGCGCGGCGTGACATTCCGGGCATCTCCTATATCAATGCATCGGGTGAGGTGCAGAGCATCGGCGCTGCCGCCGCCACCCGCTTTACCGACACACCTGCGCTTGCGTGGCCGGCGGACTGGCTATTGCGCCACGATCATCATCATCATCGCTTCGATACGCCGCCCGTGGGGCCTGGCGCGGAAGTTGAGGCATCACGCGGTTGCCCCTATGCATGCACCTTCTGCGCCAAGATCGATTTCCGGGATCGCTACCGTAAACGCGACCTCGATGTCCTTCTTCAGGAGATCGACGGGCTCATCGCCCAAGGTGTGACCTACCTCTATTTCATCGACGAGATCTTTCTGCCGCGCCCGGACCTACTCCTGGCGCTGAAGGACAGGAATATCCAGTTCGGCATCCAGACCCGAATCGATCTTTGGAAGCCGGAGTTGCTGGATCTCCTGGGCGCTGCCGGATGTGTCTCGATCGAGGCCGGGGTGGAGAGTCTGACAGTGGAAGGGCGTGCCCTTCTCGCCAAGAAATGCAAGCTCGACACAGATGAGCTCAGCGCTCTGTTGATCTACGCGCGGCGTAGCGTGCCCTTCGTGCAGGCCAACCTCATCCGCGCTGAAGAAAACGAAATGCCGCTGGTGGCCGAATGGCGGGCACAGCTTCACGAGCGGGGCGTTTGGGCGAATGATCCGGTGCCCCTGTTTCCGTATCCGAGTTCGCCGGAATATCGCCGCCTATGGGGCATGCCGGATGATAAAGCCTGGGAGCGGGCGCTCGACTACTATCTGTCGCAATTCACCTCCTTCAGTGATATCCAGGAAGAGCAGCCGCTGCCTCTCTCCGCATTGGAGCGTGCATGAACGCTTCGCGCTCGCCGCGGCGTCTTCTGATCACGACCGATGCGGTCGGTGGCGTCTGGTCCTACACACTCGATCTCGCGCGGGCGCTGTCCGAGCGGAAGGTCGAGGTAGAGCTGGCAATCCTAGGCCCTGCCGCCGCTCCGGCGCAGATGGCATCGGCCGCCGCGATTGCCGGGGCAACGGTGCATGACACTGCCCTGCCGCTGGACTGGATGACGGAGGATGCGGCGACCTTGGAGTCCACCGCGGCCCTGCTCGCAACTTTGGCCTGGGAGCGCGAGGTCGACCTCGTTCAAGTGCATACGCCTGCTTTGGTTGGATCGTCCGCCTGGCCGGCGCCGGTGCTGGCGGTGGCGCATTCCTGTGTCGGGACGTGGTGGAATGCCGTGCGAGACACCCCGCTGCCAGAAGCATTTCATGCGCGGCGCGATGCGATGGCCGCCGGTCTCGACGCAGCGGACGGCGTTGTGGCGCCAACGCACGCCTTCGCGGCGGCGTTACGCCAAGTCTATGGCACGCGGCGGGACATCGCGGTCGTACATAATGGTCGCTTGGCTAGTGCACGCTCCGAGCGCGCGAGACGAGGCGTGCTGTGTGCCGGCCGTTTGTGGGATGAGGGCAAGAACATTGCCTTTCTTGATCGTGTCGCAGGCCTGACGCCATCGGTGCCGTTTCAGGCAGCGGGTCCGACCCAAGGCGCTAACGGCGCGGCGGTGGAATTGCGCCGCATGGAGATGCTGGGAACGCTGAGCGAGACGGGGATGGCGGAGGCGATGGGCGCCGCGCGCATCTTTGCTTCTCCCGCGCTGTATGAGCCCTTTGGCCTCGCGGTCCTGGAAGCGGCGCAGGCGGGCCTGCCGCTGGTCCTGGCCGATATCCCGACCTTGCGGGAGTTGTGGGATGGCGCCGCCATCTTCCTATTGCCCCATGATGAATCAGCCTGGGCCGCGACACTGGACGCCTTGCATGGCGACGACGCGGGGTGCCGCCTTTGGGGTGAGCGCGCACAGCGACGGGCCTGCACCTATACCGTTGAGCGGCTCGCCGCCGCCATGTGGGACAAATACAGGCTAATGATCGCGACATCGGCCGCTGATCGGGTTGATGTCGCATGAAGATCGTCTATTTCACACAGTCGCTGATCTCCTGCTGGAACCACGGCAATGCCCATTTCCTGCGCGGCGTGATGCGGGTGCTGATCGCAAGCGGCCATGATGTGACAATCTGCGAACCGGCATCGAGCTGGAGTCGTGACAATCTCATGCGCGAAAGTGCGACTGCCGCAAGCGCGTTTGCCGCGACATTCCCGACTCTCGCAGGCCGTGTCTGCATCATGCCAGAGGAGGATGAGGACCGCCTGGATGCTGCGTTGGATGGCGCGGACCTGGTTCTCGTTCATGAGTGGAATGAGCCGGATCTCGTGGCGTCTATCGGCGAAAGACGTGTCCGCGCGGGTCGCTTCACGCTGCTGTTCCACGATACGCATCACCGCATGGTCAGTGAGCCGGACGCGATGGCCCGATACGACCTTTCGGGGTATGATGGCGTCCTGGCATTCGGAGAGGCCTTGAGCGAGGCCTATCGCAAAGCCGGATGGTCTGGCCGGGTCTTCACCTGGCATGAGGCAGCGGATGACGGATTGTTTCGTCCACCCGAAACATCAACGGCCCGCGCGGGTGCGGTGTGGATCGGCAATTGGGGGGATGGGGAGCGCAGTCAGGAACTCCGCGACTATATGCTGGCCACCAGTGCGCGGATCGGCCTGCCGCTCGACATTTACGGCGTGCGTTATCCTGACGAGGCAAAGGCCGAATTGGACCGCCACGGCGCGCAGTATCACGGTTGGGCTGCGAATGCGCGCGCGCCAGAGATCTTTGCGCGCCATAGGTTCACGCTCCATGTGCCCCGGCGCTTTTACGTGACGCAGCTGCCCGGTATTCCCACAATTCGGGTGTTCGAAGCGCTCGCCTGCGGCATTCCGTTGCTCTCGGCGCCGTGGCAGGACTCGGAGCGACTCTTCGAACCCGGTTTCGACTACCTTCAGGCGAAGACGCCGGAGGAGATGGAAATACTCATGCGCAGCCTCCTCCATGACCCAGACCTCCGCGAGGCTTTGGCCGAGCATGGCCTTGCCACCATTCGCGCCCGCCATACCTGCGCCCATCGTGTCACGGAGCTGCTCGCTATTGTCGAAACGCTGCGGGGCGCACCGGCGCGAGAGGCCGCGTGATGCGGATAGCCTTCTATGGATCGAGCCTGCTTTCGTCTTATTGGAATGGGGCGGCCACGTATTATCGCGGACTTCTGCGCGCTCTGGCGACGCATGGCCACACGATCACCTTCTACGAACCGGATGCCTTCGATCGCCAGTCGCATCGCGACATCGAGCCACCCAATTGGGCGCGCGTGGTGGTCTATCCCGCCACTGAGGATGGCCTGCGTCGGGTGATGGCGGAGGCAGCGGAGGCCGATGTGGTCATCAAGGCCAGCGGCGTCGGGGTCTTCGATGACGATTTGATCGAGGGTGTCATGGCGGCGGCCCGCCCGGACGCCGTAAGAATTTTCTGGGATGTAGACGCACCCGCGACCCTGGCGGAGATCGCGCCCGAGGTCGACCACCCGATCCGCCGGGCGCTCCCGAGCCTCGATGTCGTGCTCACCTATGGCGGTGGGCAACCGGTGATCGATGCCTATCGCGCCTTGGGTGCGCGGGCTTGCACGCCGATCTACAATGGCCTTGACTCCAGCACGCATTATCCGGTCGCCGTGGACGCTGGCCTCGCCACGGACTTGGTCTTTCTCGGCAATCGCTTGCCCGATCGCGAGGCACGGGTCGAGCAGTTCTTTCTGGAACCCGCGCAAGCTTTGCCGGATCGCCGCTTTTTGCTTGCCGGATCGGGTTGGGCGGACAAAGCCGTGAGCGGGAATGTGCGACTGCTTGGCCATGTCGGCACCGCGCAGCACAATGCGCTGAATTGCTCGGCACTCGCGGTCTTGAACATCGCGCGGGACAGCATGGCCTCGACCGGATTTTCGCCCGCGACGCGCGTCTTCGAAGCGGCGGGGGCCGGCGCCTGCTTGCTCACGGATTATTGGGACGGCATCGAACTGTTTCTTGTTCCAGACGAGGAAATTCTCGTGGCGCGCGATGGCCGAGACGTCATGCGTCATCTCAGTGAATTGACGCCTCAACGGGCGCGCGCGATCGGGGACAGGGCGCGCTTGAAGGTCCTCTCAGAGCATACCTATGAACGTCGTGCGGCGCTCGTCGATATCATCCTGAGGGAGGCTCTGCAGGCAAGGCGCGCGGCGGTGGCGGCATGAAGATCGTCGTGCTCGGCCTCAGCCTCTCCTCCTCCTGGGGCAACGGCCACGCAACCACCTTTCGGGCGCTGTTGCGTGTGCTTGGCGCACGCCATGATGTGTTATTTTTGGAGCGCGACCAGCCTTGGTATGCCGCAAACCGTGATTTGCCTCATCCAGATTTCTGTCGGCTCGCCTTTTACGAGGATGTGGCGGGTCTTGCCCGCTTTCGCTCCGAGATCGAAGCGGCCGATGCGGTCATCCTCGGCTCCTATGTCACCGAAGGCGCTGTGCTAGCGCCGATGATCCGCGATTGGGTGAATACCGTCTTCTGCTTCTATGACATCGATACGCCGGTCACGCTGAGCAAACTCCAGCACGGTGACATCGACTATGTCAGCCACGACACCATTGCACTCTTCGACGTTTATTTCTCTTTTACTGGGGGTCCCACGCTGCGGCGGCTTGAAACCGAGTTCGGTGCGCGCCGCGCCACGCCGCTGTATTGCAGCGTTGACGACTCTCGCTACCGGCCGATGGTTGTCGAAACCAACTGGGACCTTGGCTATCTCGGAACCTATAGTCCGGATCGGCAACCGGCCCTGGAGCGTTTGCTGCTTGAACCCGCCCGCCGCATGCCCAGCCGCCGCTTCGTGGTCGCCGGGCCGATGTACCCCGCCGATATCGACTGGCCGGAGAATGTCGAGCGGATCGACCATATAGCCCCCGACGATCATGCGGCTTTCTACAATGCCCAGTCTTGGACATTGAACATCACGCGCGCGGATATGATCGCATCCGGCTATAGCCCGAGTGTTCGACTGTTCGAGGCAACGGCTTGCGGTACGGCGGTGATGAGCGATGTGTGGCTCGGATTGGACACGATCTTCAAGCCGGATCACGAGATTATGCTTGTCGAGACCAGCGCCGATGTCGTGGTGGCGCTTGCTGCTGCGGCGCAGGATCGCGCGCAGCTGGCGGAGGCCGGGCGCGCCCGCTGCCTCGCCATGCATACCTCCAAGCATCGGGCAGCCGAGTTGGAAGCGGCCATCGCGTCCTTCAAGCTGTCTCCATCGGCCGCTGGTCGCGCAGGAGCTTTGTCATGAAGACCCGATCCTTCAGGACCGCGCTGGTGGCCGGTGGCGCCGGTTTTGTGGGCTCGCATCTCTGTGACCATCTGATCGCAGCGGGTTATCGCGTCACCTGTCTCGATAGTCTGCTGACCAGCACAATGGATAACTTGCGCGGATTGCTGCGCGACTCACGCTTCAGCTTTGTCGAGCATGATGTGATCAACCCATTGCCGCGTGGCCTGACGGCGGATCTGGTGTTCAATCTTGCCTGCGCGGCGTCACCGCCGCTCTATCAACTCGATCCTGTCCACACGATGATGACGAGTGTGGTGGGAACCAATAACTTGCTGATCTTCGCGGCAGAGCAGGGCGCGCGGCTATTCCAGGCCTCGACCAGCGAGGTCTACGGAAACCCGACTGTGCATCCGCAGCCGGAAAGCTATTTTGGCAACGTCAATACGGTCAGCCCCCGCGCATGTTACGATGAGGGCAAGCGTGCTGCCGAAACCTTGTGCTTTGATTATCTGCGCCAGGGCATGGCGGATGTGCGGGTCGCCCGTATCTTCAACACCTACGGTCCTCGCCTACGGGCGAGCGATGGGCGGGTGGTGTCGAACATGGTCTCCCAGGCGATCGCGGGGGAAGCAATTACGGTCTACGGGGATGGCGCGCAAACCCGCTCGTTCTGCTATGTCGATGATCTGATCGATGGTGTCATGCGACTGATGCTGCATGAGGCGCCGCTGATGCATCCGGTGAACCTCGGCAACCCGACGGAACTTCCGATCGTTGAGATTGCGGCGATGATCCGCACCCTGGCAGGCTCCAGCTCACCCTTCGTGTTTCGGCCGCTGCCGGTGGATGATCCCTGTCGTCGCCAACCGGACATCACCCTCGCCCGCGCACTGTTGCAGTGGCAGCCGCGCATCGGCCTGACGCAGGGCCTGGAGCGGACCATCGACTGGTTTCGTGAGGTGCAAGAGCAGACCGTGGTCGGTGGCGCGGCCGAGCGCACGGTCTGAGACGATAAAACGCGTTGAGGCGTCTTCCGCCAAACCTTACGGGTAAAAGCCGAAGCCCGACGAATACTGGTCCGCATGCGTCGTCGCATTATTGACCGTGGGCATCACTGGAATGTCACTGAGGCGGCTTTGCACCTCCGCCGGCGGCACCGTGAAGATGGGCGTGGCGAGCAGGCGCATGACGCCCGCTTGGTCACCCGCGCGATACGCCTGGGCCAGGGCGAGCATGGTATCGACCACAGTCTGTGACGGTGCGGCGGCATTGATACCCACATACTGGCGCAGGCTCTCGCGCGATTGCAGCATCTGCAGCCTGAACAGCGCTGGCATCATGGTCATCCATCGCGGCGAGACATTGAGCTGGCCGCCCATGTAGTCGAGCGCGGCGACGGCATCCGCCGCACGCGCAGGATCGTTTTGCATATGATGCGCGAAGTCATAGGCCGCCACATCCAGCGACCGGGTGTCGATGTCACCGTTGGTGCCCAGCGCCCCCGGCGGCATGATGGCAACGCTGGGCGGGGGCGTTGCGATCGCGCAGGCCGCAAGGCCAGCCATCAGTGCCGCTGACAACACCAAACCGCTACGGTTCATGACGCCTCTCCCGTTCGCGGAACAGGCCGCGAGACGCGCCACAATGGCCATCGTGCGCCGCCTGTCCAGAGGGCAGCGGCGCACGCACGGCGATGTGACAGACTATCCGCCGGTGGAAGGCGCCGTTGGCGATACAGCGTACCAACCACCGCCCAGCGCCTTGTAGAGCGTGACGAGGTTCTGCAACTGCGAGGCCTTCAGCGAAACCAGCGTCTGCTCGGACTCGAACAGCGATTGCTGCGTCGTGAGCGCCGACAGGTAGGTGTCCACGCCCGCCTGGAACCGCATCGTCGACAGCCGATAGGCGTCACCATAGGCATCGACCAATTGCTGCTCGGCGGCGAGCTGATCGAGATAGGTGCCGCGCGCGGCCAGCGCGTCCGAGACTTCGCGGAAGGCGGTCTGGATGGTCTTTTCGTAATTCGCGATTTCGACCCGCTTCTCGACCTTCGCATAGTCGAGATTGGCGCGGTTCTGGCCGCCGGAGAAAATCGGCAGCGTGATTTGCGGCGCAAAACTCCACATTTCGGCCGCTGGCGTAAACAGCTTGTTGAGCGTAACGCTCTCCACGCCGCCGGAACCGGTCAGTGAAATGCTGGGGAAGAAGGCGGCGCGCGCCGCGCCGATCTGCGCATTCTCAGAGAGCAAGGTGTGTTCGGCGGCCATGATGTCAGGCCGCTGCGTCAGCAGCAATGACGGCACGCCGGCCGGAAGATCGGCCATGATGCCCTCGGTCGCAAGGTCGGCGCCCGGCGGCAGAGTGTCGGGGATCGGCGCGCCGACAACCAAGGTGAGGGCGTTTTCATCCTGCGCGACCTGGCGCGTGTACTGCGCGACGCTGGCCTTGGCCGTATCGACCGTCGTCTCCGCCTCCCGCAAGGCGAGCAGGGTGCTGGTGCCGTTATCGAACAAGGCCTTGCTCAGGGCATAGGACTTGCCCTGCGCGTCCAGCGTCTGATTGGCGATCTGGAGCTGTTTCTGATCGGCGAGCAAGGTGATGTAATCATTCGCGACTTCCGCCACGAGGCTGATCTGCGTGCTGCGCCGCGTCTCCACCTGGCTCAGGAAGGTTTGATACTGCGCCCGCGTCAGGCTGCGGATGCGGCCGAAGAGATCGAGTTCGTAGGAGGTGAAGCCGAGGCCGGCGGAATAGCTGTGCGAGGTGTAATGGCTGGAGCTGGTCGGCTCACCCACCTGGGGTACCGCCTCGGTCGCGGGCTGTCCTTCGATCGTTGTGCTGGTGGTGGCATCAATGGTCGGGAACAGCTCCGACCGCTGCGAGCGGAACTGCGCCTGAGAGGCGGAGATGTTGAGGATCGCGACGCGCAGGTCGCGGTTGTTCTCCAAAGCGAGAGCAATCAGGGCCTGAAGACGCGGATCGGTGAAAACCTCGCGCCAGCCGATCAGGTCGGCAGACACTGTGGATGCATTAGCCGGTTGATGCGCGCGATCAGCGGCATAGGCCGCATCGGCGGACGGGTAAGCGCCCGCCGTCGGCAGCGCCGGCCGCTGATACTGCGGATCAAGCGTGCAGCCGGCCAGGGCGAGGGCGGCGACGCCGAGGGAGAGGGCGCGCCTCATGCGTGTGTTCCCTGTGTGGTGGTGGAGGGCGGCGCCACATCCGGCCGGGGTTTGACGCGGAACAGCCCGAGCACGACGACGAAAAAGACCGGAACCAGGAAGATCGCAAGGAAGGTCGCCGTCAGCATGCCGCCGACGACGCCGGTGCCGATGGCATTCTCCGAGCCCGACCCGGCGCCCGTCGCGACCGCGAGGGGCAGCACGCCGAGGATGAAGGCGAGGGATGTCATCATGATCGGGCGCAGGCGCAGGCGCGCGGCCTCGGCGGCGGCGTCGATCAGGCTACTGCCATTGTCATAGGCGCTCTTGGCGAATTCGACGATCAGGATGGCGTTCTTCGCGGACAGGCCGATGGTGACCAGCAGGCCGACCTGGAAATAGATGTCGTTCGAGAGGCCACGGAAATGCGTGGCGAGCACGGCGCCGACGATGCCAAGCGGCACCACCAGCAGCACCGACACAGGAATCGTCCAGCTTTCGTACAGCGCCGACAGGCAGAGGAACACGACCACGAGGGCCGCGACATAGGCATAGAGCGCCTGGGAGCCGGATTGCTGCTGCTCATAGGACAGCCCGGTCCATTCATAGCCGAAATTCCCCGGCAGCTTATGGGCGAGCTTGGCCATTTCCGTCATCGCTTCGCCGGTGCTTTCCCCAGGTGCGGGAGAGCCGAGAATCTCGACCGAGGATATGCCGTTGTAGCGCTCCAGCTTAGGCGAGCCGAAGCCCCAGCTTCCCGTGGCGAAGGCGGAGAAGGGCACCATCGTGCCGTTGGAGTTGCGCACGTACCAGCTGGTCAAATCATCCGGCAGCATGCGGGAATCGCTCTGCCCCTGGATATAGACGCGCTTCACACGGCCGCGGTCGATGAAGTCGTTGACATAGGAGGAGCCCCAGGCGGCGGACAGCGTGGTGTTGATATTCGCGATCGTGAGGCCCAGAGCGCTCGCCTTTTCGCGGTCGATGGCGATCTTGTATTGCGGCTCGTCATTGAGGCCGTTCGGCCGCACGCCGACCAGCCGCGGGTCCTGCGCCGCCATGCCGAGCAGCATGTTCCGCGCATTCATCAGGGCGTCGTGGCCCGCGCTGCCATTATCCATCAGCTCGAAGTCGAAGCCGGTGGCATTGCCCAGTTCCAGCACGGCCGGTGGCGCGAAGGCGAAGACCATGGCGTCCTTGATGGTGGAGAAATACCCCATCGCGCGGCCAGCGATGGCCTGCACGCCATTGGCGGCGCCCGATCTGTCGCTGAAGTCCTTCAGTTTGACGAAGGCGATACCCGAATTCTGCCCACGGCCACCGAAGCTGAAGCCGTTGACGGTGAAGACTCCTTCGACATTCGCCTTCTCTTTTGTCAGGAAGTATTCCCGCGCCTCGTCCAGCACCGCCTGGGTGCGCGTGCTGGTGGCGCCCGGCGGCGCTGTGGCCTGCACGAACATCACGCCCTGATCCTCATCGGGCAGGAAGCCGCCGGGGATCTGGATATAGAAGAAGACCATGACGCAGACGATGGCGAGGAAGGCGAGCATCGACAGGAAAGGCCGGCGCATGAGGCCGCCGACGCCGCGCCCATAGCCGCGATTGGTGCGATCGAAGCCGCGATTGAAGAGGCCGAACAACCCCCGTCGCGGCTTGTTGTGGTCGCGCGGCTTCAGCAGTGTCGCGCATAGAGACGGGGTGAAGATCAGCGCCACGATGACCGAAAGCACCATCGCGGAGACGATGGTCACTGAGAACTGGCGATAGATCACGCCTGTCGAGCCGCTGAAGAAGGAGATCGGCAGCAAAACGGCCGTCAGCACAAGGGCGATGCCGATCAGCGCGCCGCTGATCTGGTCCATGGATTTGCGCGCGGCCTCGCGTGGTGAGAGATGGTCTTCCGCCATGACGCGCTCGACATTTTCGACGACGACGATCGCGTCATCCACCAGCAGACCGATCGCCAGCACCATGGCGAATAAGGTCAGGCTGTTGAGCGAATAGCCGAACAACGACAGCACGCCGCAGGTACCAAGCAGCACCACCGGCACCGCGATGGTGGGAATAAGCGTCGCGCGAAAGTTTTGGAGGAAGAGATACATGATCAGGAAGACGAGGACGATGGCGATGACCAGCGTCTTGATCACCTCCTCGATCGACAGCGTTACGAAGGGGGAGGTGTCATAGGGGTACACCACCTCGACATTCGCCGGGAAGGTCGGTGCGAGGTCGGCGATGGTCTTCTTGATCGCCGCTACGGTATCGAGTGCGTTGGCGCCGGCAGCGAGCTTGATGGCGATGCCGGACGCGGGTTTGCCATTGTATTGCGAGGTGACCGAATATTGCTCCGCACCGAGAGCGATTTTCGCGACATCGCGTAGCCGCACCTGCGCGCCACTCTGCGAGACTTTCAGCAGGATGGCACCGAACTGGTCGGCTGTTTGCAGATAGGATGGCCCGATGATCGTCGCGTCCAACTCCTGGCCTGGCACGGCCGGCAGGCCGCCCAATTCGCCGGCGGAGATCTGCACGTTCTGCGCGCCGATCGCCGTGCTGACATCGCCAGGCGTCAGGCTGTATTTGTCGAGTTTGGCGGGATCGAGCCAAATTCGCATCGCATATTGCGTGCCGAAAAGCTGATAGTCGCCCACGCCCTTCGTGCGGCTGAGCGGATCCTGGATGCTGGATGCGATGAAGTCGGACAGATCGGCGTTGTTGAGCTTACCATCCGTCGAAACAAAGCCCGCGACCATCAAAAAATTCTTGGTCGCCTTGGCGACGGTGATGCCTTGCTCCTGCACGGCTTGGGGCAGACGCGGCGTTGCCAGCGTCAGTTTATTCTGGACCTGGACCTGGGCGATGTTGGGGTCGGTGCCCTGCGCAAAGCTCAGGGTGATCGAGATGCTGCCGTCCTTGTCGCTCTCAGACGTGAAATACAGCAGGTTGTCGAGGCCGCTGAGCTGCTGCTCGATGACCTGCACCACCGTGCTCTGGACCGTTTCGGCCGAGGCGCCGGGATAGTTCACGCTAATGGAAATGGAGGGCGGCGCGATGGAGGGATATTGCGCGACCGGCAGGCGCAGCACCGAGAAGGCGCCCACCAGCATGATGATGATCGCAATGACCCAGGCGAAGATGGGGCGGTCGATGAAAAAGCGGGACATGGCTGGAACTCAGTGACCGGCCGCGGACGGATCGGCAGGCGCCCCGCCCGCAGGTGCCGCGCCCTCGGGCGGCAGCTCCTGCGGTGATACAACCATGCCTGGCTTGACCTTCTGTGTGCCCTCGACAATCACCCGGTCGCCGTCGGCGATGCCTTTAGTGACGAGCCAGTTCGCGCCGATGGCGCGGTCCGCGACCAGAACCCGCACCTCCACCTTATTGTCCTTATCAACGACGAAGGCGGTGGGGTCACCCTGTTGGTCATGCGTCACCGCCCGCTGCGGAACCAGAAGGCCGTTCGTGCTGATGCCTTCCTCGATCCGCTCACGCAGGAACATGCCGGGGAGCAGCAGACCGTCATCATTGGGGAAGATGGCGCGTAGAGTTACCGTGCCGGTGTCCTGATCGACATTGACTTCGGAGAATTGCAAGCGGCCGGCCTGGGGGTAGTCGCTGCCGTCTTCCAGGACCAGATGAACCTCGGCCTGATTGCCGCCGGCGCTTTTAAGCTGGCCGGACTTCAGCTCGCGCTTCAGGCGCAGCAGCACCGTGCTCGGCTGCGTCACATCGACATAGATCGGGTTGAGCTGCGTGACGGTAACGAGCGAGGTGGTCTGGTCGGCGGTGACGAGGGCGCCTTCGGTGACCGAGGATCGCCCGGTCCGGCCGGAAATCGGCGAGGTCACCTTGGTATAGCCGAGGTTGATCTGCGCGGTTTCGACCGAGGCGAGGGCCGAGGCGACATCGGCCTGATTCTGGCCGAGGGTCGCGATGGCATTGTCGAGATCCTGGCGGCTGACGGCGAAAGCCTGCACCAGCGGCCGATCGCGCGCCACGGTCAGCCGGGCGGAGGTCACCACGGCGCGGGCCTTTTGCACGGCGGCCTCGGCACTGTCCAAGGCGGCCTTATAGGGCGCCGGGTCGATCTGATACAGTTCCTGGCCGGCCTGGACGTCGTCACCTTCCGTGAAGAGCCGCTTTTGGATCAGGCCCGCCACCTGCGGCCTGACATCGGCAATGCCGAAGCCGCTGGTGCGGCCGGGCAATTCGCTGGTCAATGACACGGGCTTGGCGTGGATGGTGGCGACGCTGACCTGCGGCGGCGGCGGGGCCCCGGCAGGCGGCGCACCTTGGGATGGTTTGCAGGCGGCGAGCAAGGCGAGGGCGGCGAAAAGGCTCGCGCAACCGCGCAGCCCCGCAGAAAATCGCCGATGGGACATGTTCATGAGGCCGTGACACCTGCGCATAAAATGGCGGCCGTCGGGCATACTGCCCCGGTCGGCCGGGATGGCCGAAACTCTTCGGTTTCCTAGTGGACGGAAACTAGACAGTTTCGCCCGGACGCGTCAAGAGGAGGGGTGACGCGGGGATTCCGCGCCTCAATCAGGATGATGCGTCAACGATGGCGCTGGGAGGCGGCGAATGGGACTCATAAGACGCTGCGGCCAAAGCCGACAGTCGGCGGCCTCTCCCGTTGTGGCCGAGCCGCGCGTCATCATGGAAAGCAGGCGGCGGGATCATCTCCTCACCGCCGCCGAGCAGGTCTTTCTCGATCGCGGCTATGTCTCCTCGACAATGGATGACATCGCCCACGCCGCAGGCATGTCCAAAAAGACGATCTATCAGGTGTTTTCGTCCAAAAAAGACCTGTTCGACGCGCTGATGATGGATCGGCTGTCCGAACTGAAGATGCCGGCCAATGACACCGATCAATCGGCCTCCGCCGTGCTCAAGGACCTGCTGTTTCGGCTTGGGCAGATGGTTCTGGCGCCCAAGCACATTGCCATGGCACGGCTGATTGTGGCGGAAGTCGCGAGTTCCCCGGAGGTCGCCGATGTGTTGAAGGCGCGCTGCACCCAAGGCGAAACCACCATGCAGCGCTGGCTGGCCGATCAGACCACGCGGGGCATCTTCGTGCTGCCGGATGTGGTCGAAGGCGCCAATATGCTCTTCGCCATGGCTCTGGGTGATTTCCATTGGCATCTGCTGCTGGGCATGGGGCCGCGACCCTCCGACGAGGCGCTCCATCGCCGGATCGACTGGGCGGTGGGTGTCTTCATGCGGGAATTTGGGGCGCGCGCCGCATGAGCCGGTGGGCCTTCGTCACAGGCGCGGGTGGGGACATCGGCGGTGCGATCGCTGACCTGCTGGCAGTGCGCGGTTGGTCGGTTATTTGCGCCGATATCGCCCATGACCGTGCGGAAGCGCGGGCCGCCGCCATTCGCGCAGCCGGCGGTGTCGCGGAAGCAGTCTATGTGGACGTGACCGATGAGGCATCGGTCGCCGCCGCCGCGCGTGCCGCCCTCGCGCTGGGCGACGTCCGGGCGCTGGTAAACAATGCCGGCCGGGCCTTTGCGCCCACCATGGCGACAACCGACTATGCATCCTGGCGGCGGGATATGGCGCTCAATCTGGATGGCGCCTTTCTGTGCATCCGGGCGTTTCAGGATCACCTGCTCGCGGGGGGCGGCGCGATCGTCAACATGGGGTCCGTCAATGGCATTGGCATGTATGGCAATCCCGCCTATAGCGCCGCCAAGGCTGGCTTGCTGCATCTGACCCGCTGCCTGGCGGTCGAGTTCGGGCCGCATCAGGTGCGCGTCAATGCCGTCGCGCCCGGCACCGTTCGAACCCAGGCCTGGAACGAGCGGCTGGCCGTCAATCCGAATGTGTTCGATGAGGTGACGGCCTATTATCCGCTCGGCCGGGTGGCGACGCCCGCCCACGTGGCGGCAGCCGTGGCCTTTCTGCTGTCCGAGGATGCGGCGCATATCACCGGCGTGGTATTGCCCGTGGACGGCGGCATCAGCGCGGGCATTCCCCAGCTTTCAGCGGCGATCACGCAAGGCCATTAAGCGGCACGTCTTTTGCAGGACATTGCGGTATGGGGAGGAGATCGGCACTGTGTGGTGGCGATCCCATACCTGCGTTCAAACGTCGAAAGAAGAGGTAGCTCGTGAGCAAATCCTGGCAACTGGCCGCAAGGCTTGGAAGCACCGCCCTCGCGGGTCTCGCCTTCGCATGGGTGGCGCCGCCGGCGCGCGCGGCCGACACGACCTTGAGCGTCGTCGTGGCCGATTACGGCACGGGACCTGCCGATACCAGCCAGAAATATTGGGAAATGATCGCCCGTGACTTCACTGCCGCCAACCCGACGATCGCGGTGAAGATCCAAACCATCAACTGGAATGATTTCGACACCAAGGTGCAGACCATGGTGCAGAATCGCCAATACCCCGACATCACCGAAGGCGATTACTTCTCGAACTACGCGCAGGAAGGCCTGCTTTACAAAGTGTCCGACGTTTTCAGCGATCCGGGCAATCTGATGCCTGTGTTCAAGGAACTCGGCAGCTACGGCGGCGTGCAATACGGTCTGCCCTTCACCACCAGCGCGCGCGCCCTGTTCTATAACAAGAAGATCTTCGCCGACGCCGGCATTACCGCGCCGCCCACGACGTGGGATGAGATCGCAACCGATGCCGCGAAGATCGAAGCCAAGGGCAAAATCGGCTTCGGCCTGCCGCTCGGTCCCGAGGAAGCCCAGGCCGAAACCTTGCTGTGGTTCATTGGCAATGGCGGCGGCTATCAGGCCGATGGCAAGTGGGTGATCGATAGCCCGCAGAATGTCGAGACGATGACCGAGATGACGAAGCTGGTGAAGGCGGGCGATACCGAACCCAATCCCGGCACCAAGAATCGCACCGATCTCTTCGGCCAATTCGCCCAAGGGCAGATCGGCATGATGAACGGCGAAGTGGCGCTGCTGCCCATCATCAAGTCGGCCGGTGTGCTCAAGGACGCGGACCTTGGCACGGCCGCGATCGCCGGCAAGACCGGACCGATCGACAAGACGCTGGGCGTTTGCGATTTCGTCGCGGCCTTCAAGGGTGACGGTACAAAGCAAGCGGCGATCAAGAAGTTTCTGGATTTCGCTTTCCAGGACAAATACCAGCTCGACTTTGTGCATGAGTATCTGGAGCTTCCCGGCACCACCTCCGCGGCCGTCGCTCTTGCGAAGACCGATGCGACGCTCGCACCCTTCGTGAAGTCGCTGCCGAACGCCGTGCAGTATCCGAACGATCCGGTCTGGGCTCAGGTGAAGACACAAATCCAGCAGATCATCGGCACGGCCATCGGACCCGATCCGAAAAGCGTGCTGACGACCATCCAGCAGACCGCTCTCAAGGGAAGCTGATCCAACAACGAGCAAACGTCGTTATCCGCGCCGATTGTGCGCGGATAACGACCGCGAAAAACTTGACGACGAGACCACGGCGCACCGCTAGAGTTTCCAAGTCGAAATCATAAGAAGGCGGAACATGCGCACATCTTGTCGTCACCTCGCACTTGCCGGCGTCTCGGCGGTGGTCGCTTTCGGTCTTGCGGCCGTGTCGGCCCCCGTCGCCCGCGCGGCGGATACCACGCTGAGCGTCGTGGTCGCCGATTACGGCACCGGCCCTGCCGATGCGAGCCTGAAATATTGGCAGACCATCGCCGATGATTTCCATGCCGCGAACCCGACCATTACGGTCAAGATTCAGTCCATCAACTGGAATGATTTCGACACCAAGGTGCAGACCATGGTGCAGAATCGCCAATATCCGGACATTACCGAAGGCGATTACTTCTCGAACTACGCGCAAGAAGGCCTGTTGTACAAGGTCAGCGACGTGATGACCGATCCGTCGAACCTGATGCCCGCCTTCACCAAGCTCGGCAGCTATGGCGGCGTGCAGTATGGCATGCCCTTCACCACCAGCTCGCGCGCCTTTTTCTATAACAAGAAGCTGTTTGCGCAGGCCGGCATCGCCGCACCCCCCACGACCTGGGACGAGCTGATGACGGATGCCGGCAAGATCACGGCGCTCGGCAAGATCGGCTACGGCATGCCCCTCGGGCCGGAGGAAGCGCAGGCGGAGACGCTGCTGTGGTTCCTGGGCAATGACGGCGGCTATCAGGATGCCGACGGCAAATACACCATCAATAGCCCGCAGAATGTCGAGACGATGGAGTTCATGACCAAGCTGGTCAAGGCCGGCGACACCGAGCCCAATCCCGGCACCAAGAACCGCGCCGAGTTGCTGGAACAATTCGCCCAGGGCGATGTCGGCATGATGAACGGTATCACCACACTGCTGCCGATCATCAAGACGGCGAACAAGCTGACGGATGCCGATTGGGGCACGACCGCCATCACCGGCAAGACCGGCCCGATTTCCAAGACGCTCGGCGTCTGCGACTTCATGGCCGCCTTCAAGGGTGACGGCACCAAGCTGGACGCGATCAAGAAGTTCATCGACTTCACGTATCAGGACAAATACCAGATCGCCTTCGATCAGGAATACAACCTGTTGCCCGGCACGGTGTCTGGCGCCGCTGCCTTCTCCAAGATCGATCCGGCGCTCGCGCCCTTCATGACCGCCCTGCCCAATGCCGTGCAGTATCCGGCCGATACGGCCTGGGCCCAGGTGAAGACGCAGATCCAGCAGATCATCGGCACGGCGATCGGGCCTGATCCGAAGTCCGTGCTCGACACCATCCAGCAGACCGCGCTCAAAGGGAGCTGAACGACCGGAGATTTCGTCTCAGCATGAGCGTTTCTATCGCTGAGGATGGGGCAGTGGCGCGCACGCGCCGCCGCCCCATTACAATCGCGGCCCGCTTGGCGCCGCTCATTTGGGTGGGGCCAGCGCTCGCGCTGATCATCGTGGTCGTGCTGTGGCCGGTGGTGATCATGGTCCACACCGCCTTCCAGCATATCAGCCCGGATGGGTTCATCCTGGGCTCGGCCGGCTGGAAGAACTTCGTCTATCTGTGGCAGGAGCCGGACCTGGTCCCGATCCTGCTGCGGACCGTGATTTGGGTGGCGACCATCGTCATCGGTACGATGTCGATCTCGCTCGTCATGGCGCAGCTCTTCAACCAGAAATTTCCCGGCCGGCGCGCGGCGCGCTGGGCGCTGATCGCGCCCTGGGCCGCGTCAGTGATGATGACGGCGATCGTGTTTCGCTGGGGC
The DNA here is from genome assembly GCF_030252425.1 of Acidisoma sp. PAMC 29798. Classification (GTDB taxonomy): domain Bacteria; phylum Pseudomonadota; class Alphaproteobacteria; order Acetobacterales; family Acetobacteraceae; genus Acidisoma; species Acidisoma cladoniae. The sequence continues at coordinate 4,439,609 of NZ_CP126994.1, forward strand.
CTGAACGCCAATAACGGCGTGATCAACATCATGCTGCACGACCTTGGCCTGCTGAAAAGCTTCAACAGCGACGCGTCGGATTGGCTTGGCACGCCGACCTCGGCCATGGTTTGGATGATCATCGTCGCGATCTTCGTCTCGATCCCCTTTTCGACCTATGCCCTGTTGGCAGGGCTTCAGGCGATTCCGACCGATGTTTATGAGGCGGCGCGGGTGGATGGTGCAGGCGCCTGGCGCACGTATGTGTCGATCACCCTGCCGCTGCTGCGCCCCGCCTTCATCGTGGCGCTGCTGATCAATATGATGAACGTCTTCAATTCCTTCCCGATCATCTGGGAAATGACGCGGGGTGGCCCGGGCCACCAAACGAGCACCACGACCACGTTCATGTATCAGCTCAAGCAGAGCTATATCGGCGAATCCGCCGCCATGTCGGTGGTCAATTTCGGCCTCGTGATCCTGATCGTGATCGTCTATCTGCGCGCGACCGTGTGGAACAAGGAGGCGGCAAGCTGATGGACGCCGCGATCCCCGCCGCAGACCTTGCCGTCGCTCGCAGCCTGGATGAGCCATCGGTCATCAAGCGCCGCCAATGGCCGGCGCATAGCCTGATCTATGCGGGCTTGGCCTATATCGTCGCCATCATCTTCCTGCTGCCCTATGTCGAAATGATCATCGCGGCGCTGCGGCCGGCGAACCAGATCCTCGACCGCGACTATGTTCCAACGCATTGGAACTTCTACAACTTCATCGATATCTGGAGCACGGGTTTCGGCAATAACCTGCGCATCAGCCTGGAAGTTGCCGGGGGCTCGACCTTGCTGGTGCTGCTGGTGGCGGTGCCGGCGGCCTATTACACGGCGCGGCAGCGCTTCCGGGGACGCGGCGCGTTCCTGCTGCTGGTGCTGGTGACGCAGATGTTCCAGCCGACCGCCATGCTTGTCGGGCTGTATCGGGAATTCCTCAGCTTCGGCATGCTCGATTCCGTGGCGGCGCTGATCTTGGTCAATGCCGGCTTCAACATGGCCTTCGCCGTCTGGATCCTGAACGCCTATGTGTCCGCCATCCCGATCGAGCTGGAGGAGGCGGCTTTCATCGACGGGTCGAGCCGCCTGGGCGCGCTGTTCCGCATCACCCTGCCTTTGGCCCTGCCCGGCATCGTGACGGCGCTGATTTTCACGTTCATCGCCGCCTGGAATGAGTTCATCGTCGCGCTGACGCTCACGACCTCCCCCACGACGGAACCGCTGACGGTGACGCTCAACAGCTACATCGGTCAGTATCAGGTCGATTGGAGCCATTTGTTCGCCGGCTCGGTCATCTCCACCATTCCCGTCATCATCCTGTTCGCCCTGATCGAGGGTAAAGTCGTTGGCGGGCTCACGGCCGGCTCCATCAAGTGACGCCGCTCGTCGAAATCTGCGTGGATGATGTCGGCGGCGCCTTGGCGGCGGAGACTGAGGGCGCCGACCGTATCGAGCTCTGCAGCGCCCTCTCCGAAGGCGGCATCACGCCGAGCCTTGGCCTGGCCCAGACCGTGCTCGGCCGGCTGCGGCGGATCGGCGTTCGGATCATGATCCGGCCCCGGGGCGGCAACTTCGTCGTGGCGCCCGAGGAGTTGGAGGTGATGCTGGCGGATATCGCGGCCTTCCGCGCCTTGCCGCATGCGCCCGGCGTCGCGCTCGGCTTTGTGTTTGGCGCGCTCACGCCCTCCGGCACCATCGATGCACGAACGGTCGCGAAGCTGAAGGCGGCCTGTGGCGGCGCGCCCGTTACCTTCCACAAGGCGTTTGATGCGCTGCGTGATCTCTCGGCTGGGCTGGAGACCTTGCAGGGTCTAGGCATCGGCGCGGTTCTGACCTCGGGCGGCGCTGCGACTGCCGAGGCCGGCGCCGAAAGCCTTGCCGTGCTCGTGTCTCGCGCCGGCGGTAGCGTGCGGATCGTCGCCGGTGGCGGCGTGCGCGCGGGCAATGTCCGGGCCTTGCTCGACCGGACCGGCGTGCCGGAGGTGCATCTGCGCGCCATGCGGCCGGATGGCGCTGGCCGACAGGTGACCTCGACCGAGGAGATTGCCGGCTTCATTCGCGCGGCGCGTGCGGCGGCATGACCGTCGTCGCCGCCGTCGATGTCGGCGGCACGAGCTTCAAGGGCGCCTTGATCGACGCGCAAGGCCGCACGCTGTTCACCGATAGCAGCCCGACTTTGGGTCTACTCGGTGAGGCGGTGTGGGATCGGCTGACCGATTTCCTCGACCGGCTGATGGCGGTGGGTGACGTTCGGCCTGAGGCGATCGGCATTATTACGCCTGGCATGGATGAGCAGACAGGGCGCGTGCTGTTCTCCTCCAACCTCGGCTGGCGGGATCTGCCCGTGGCCGAGCGGTTGAGCGCCCGGTTCGGCCTGCCAGTGGCACCGGGCCATGACGTCGGCACGGCGGGTCTGGCGGAATCGCTCGCGGGGGCCGCGCGCGGTGTTCCGGATTTCGCCTTGGTCATGATCGGCACCGGCATCGCGGCCTCTCTGTTTTCACGGGGCCAAAGGATCGCCGGCGCGGCGCGTATGGGCGGGGAGGTTGGTCATGCGCCGGTCTATCCCGGCGGTGAGACTTGCCCCTGCGGACAGGTTGGCTGTCTGGAGGCCTATGCCTCGGCCGCGTCCATCGCCCGCCGCTACCGCGCGCAGGGTGGCGCGGAGGCGCTGACGGCGGCCGAGATTTCGGCGCGACTGAGGAGCGATCCGATCGCCGCGAAAGTCTGGGGGGAGGCGACGGAGGCGCTGTCGCTGAGCCTGATGACGATCACCATGCTGCTCGACCCGGCGCTGATCGTGCTGGGCGGCGGTGTCGCGGAGGCGGGCGGTCTGTTGCTCGAGCCGGTGCGCGCTGGTCTCGCCCGGCGGCTGGCTTGGCGGTCACCGCCGCCGATCGTCACATCGACGCTGGGCGGCGGCGGCGCCTTGCTTGGGGCGGCGATCCTGGCCTTGCGAAAGATCGGCCAGGATCTTCGTGGTTTGTGAACGCTACGCCGCTTCGTAACCGACGATGCCCTTGATCTCCGTGAAGTCGTCCAGGCCGAAGACGGACCATTCGCGGCCGTTGCCGGACTGCTTATAGCCGCCGAAGGGCGCCGCGACATCGAATTTGGGCGCGTTGAGGTAGATTGTGCCGGCGCGCATCCGCTTCGCGACGCGACGGGCATTCTCCAGACTCTCGGACTGGATATAGGCCGCCAGGCCATAGACGGTGTTATTGGCCTCGGCGATCACGGCCTCCTCCGTCTCATAGGGCATGATCGCAATCACCGGCCCGAAGATCTCTTCCTTGGCGATGCGCATGTCCGGCGTCACGCCGGCAAAGACCGTCGGCCGCACGTAATAGCCCTTGGACAGGCCGTCCGGCAGGCCGGGCCCGCCGGCGACCAGCTCTGCGCCCTCATCGATGCCGACCTGGATCAGGGCCTGGATCTTGTCGAACTGCACCTTGCTGACGACCGGGCCGAGGTTGGAGTTCTCGCTGCGCGGATCGCCGACCGTGAAGTTCTGCGCGGCCTTGCGGGCGAGTTCCACCACTTCGGCGTGGCGATCCTGCGGCACGAACATGCGCGTGGGCGCATTGCAGCTCTGGCCGCTATTGCTGAAGCAATTGGCGATGCCCTCAGGCACACGCTTCGCGAAATCGGCATCGGGCATCAGGATATTGGCGGATTTGCCGCCCAGTTCCTGATGCACGCGCTTGACCGTGTCGGCGGCGGCCTTCGCGACCAGGATGCCGGCGCGGGTCGACCCCGTGAAGGACATCATATCGACCTCGGGATGCGCCGAGAGCGCGGCGCCGACGGTGGCACCCTCGCCGTTGACCAGGTTGAACACGCCCTTCGGCACGCCCGCCGCATGCATGACTTCGGCGAAGATGATGCCGGTGATCGGCGCGATCTCGCTGGGCTTGAGGACCATGGTGCAGCCGGAGGCGAGGGCAGGGCCGACCTTGCAGGTGATCTGGTTGAGCGGCCAGTTCCAGGGCGTGATCATGCCGACGACGCCGATCGGCTCGCGCAGCAGAAGGGTCGTGCCGCTCATGCGCTCGAACTTGTAGTTTTTCAGGACATTGACGATTTCGCGCAGATGAGCCTGGCCGATCCAGGCCTGCTCGTCCCGGGCGAAGGCGAGGGGCGCGCCCATTTCCATCGACACCGCCTGGGCGATGTCCTCATAGCGCTTGTCGTATTCGGCGCAGAGGGTTTCCAGCAGCTCCAGCCGCTCGGCGACGCTGGTGCGGGAAAAGCTGTCGAAGGCGGCGCGGGCGGCCTGCACGGCGCGATCCACATCCGTGGCGGAGCCGCCGGAGATCTGGGTGAAAACTTCCTCGGTGGAGGGATCGACGACATCAATCACATGCGGCACGGCGGGATCGACCCAAGCGCCATCGATATAGAATTTCAGGTTATTGCTCATCGCGTGTCTCCTCAAACATGGCCCGATCATCGCCCTGATCAGGCCGGGCGGCAACTCCACCGCTGGGCAGGCCCTGCGATCTGGGGGAGAATGGGCGCATGCAAGCAGCCCTCGACAGCCTGATCACCGAGGCGGAACGCTTCCTCGGATCTCGGATCACCACCAACGGATCGATCCGCGAAACCCATAGCCATGGGGAGGGGTCGTCCCCGCCCGGCATGCCCGATGGCGTGGCCTTTCCAGAGACGACGGAGGAAGTGTCGCGCCTTGTGGCGCTGTGTCATGCGCGCCGCATCCCCGTCATCGCCTTCGGCGCCGGCACATCGCTCGAAGGCCATGTGAATGCCGTTTCAGGCGGATTGACGATCGACCTGTCGCGGATGAACCGCATCCTGGCGGTCAATCCCGAGGACATGGATTGCCGGATCGAAGCCGGGGTCACGCGGCCGCAATTGAACGACCATCTGCGCGACCAGGGGTTGTTCATGCCGATCGACCCCGGTGCTGCCGACTGCACGCTGGGCGGCATGTGCGCGACCCGCGCTTCCGGCACCAATGCCGTGCGCTACGGCACCATCCGCGAGAATGTGTTGGGCCTGACGGTGGTGATGGCGGATGGCCGAATCGTCCAGACCGGCGGCCGGGTGCGCAAATCGGCGACGGGCTACGATCTCACCCGGCTGTTCATCGGGTCCGAGGGCACGCTCGGCATCATCACCGAAATTCAGATGCGGCTGCACGGCATCCCCGAGGCGATTTCGGCCGCGACCTGCCAGTTCGACGACATGACGGCGGCGGTCCAGACGGTGATCGAGGTCATGCAGGCGGGCGTGCCGGTCGCCCGGATCGAGCTTCTGGATGAGGTTCAGGCCGAGGCCAGCATCGCCTATTCCAAGCTCGAAGGCTTGCGGCCGGTGCCGACCTTGTTCTTCGAGTTCCACGGCACACCGGCCGGGGTGCAGGAACAGGCGACCCTGACGGAGACCATTGCCAAGGAGAATGGTGCCGTCGATTTTGCCTGGGCGGTGCATCCTGAGGATCGCGCGCGCCTGTGGAAGGCGCGGCACGATGCTTATTGGGCCTGCCGCGCCATGCGGCCGGGCTTTGGCGCGCTGATCACCGATTCCATCGTGCCGATCTCGCGCTTGCCGGAGGCAATTTTGGGCGCCAAGGCCGATATCGCGGCCTCGGGGTTGCTGGCGCCGATGGTGGGCCATGTCGGCGATGGCAATTTCCACACCGTCATCCTGGTGCCGCCGGAGCCGGATGGATTCGAGCGCGCCTGGGCGCTCGACAAGCAGCTCGTCGCGCGGGCGTTGGATCTCGGCGGTTCCTGCAGCGGGGAGCATGGCGTCGGCGCCGGCAAGCGCGGCTTCCTGCTGCGCGAGCATGGGGCCGAGGCGCTGGATGTGATGCAGACGATCAAGGCGGCGCTGGACCCTTTGGGCATTCTCAACCCGGGCAAGTTGCTGCCGGCGGTGGGGAATTAAAGCGCCCATGACCCCACACCGTCATCCCCGGGCTTGACCCGGGGATCTACCCGTTGCGGCGCCCCGACGAGGTTTGGGCGCCGAAACGGGTAGGCCCGCGCATCAAGTGCGCGGGTGACGTTTTTTTGTTTTTGATGGTCGGATCAAGTCATTCCACCATCAAACCGTTTCGGGAATGACCTCGGCCCGGCCATCGACAATCCGGTAGACCGGAATATGCCCCAGGGCCCGCACCAGCCCGACATCGGCGCCGAGCCGCGCTTCCCAGTCATGACCCTCGGTAAGGATGACGCCAATGCCCACCACCTCGGCGCCGGCTTGGCGCACCAGTCGTAGCATCGCACTCAGGCTCGATCCGGTGGTGACGACATCATCGACCACCAGCGCCCGGCGCCCGGCGAGCATCGGCACCGAACGGCGGTCGAGCATCAGGCTCTGCGCACCCGATGAGGTGACGGAGGTCACCGTTTCGCGCAACGCGTCCTTCAGGTGGATCTTCGGCGACTTCTGCAAGATCACGTAGTCATCGAGGCCCAGCGCGCGAGACACCTCGATCGCGACGGGAATGCCGAGCGTCGCCGCGCCCACCACGATCTCCGGCGCTAGCGCCGTGGTCGCCTCGGCCAAGGCGCGGCCGACGCGTGTGCCGAAGGCGACGCCCATGTCGATCACCATCAACAGGGCAATGGCGATGCTGTCATTCAGCGGAACGATGGGAAGCCGCGTGTCCTCGCCCGCGATGCGAACGATATGATGGTCGGGCGTCATCGGTTGCGCATCGCCATGGCGGCGAAGACCTCCGGCGCTCGGGGAATGGGCGCGATGGCGCCATAGCCGGTTGTGGAAATGGCAGCGGCGGCGGCGGCGTAATGGGCCGCATCCTCCGGCGCCTCGCCCGCCAGCAACCGCGCGAGAACGGCGCCGCAAAACGTATCCCCGGCACCGGTCGCGTCCACGGCGGCGGCCGGAAAGGGCGCAATGCGCGTCCGCGCCTCGGGCGTGCCCATATAGACGCCCTCATGCCCCATCTTGAGCAGAACCAGCCCAGGGCCGAGGGCGAGATAGAAGTCGAGCACCGCCTCGGCATCCGTGAGGCCGGTGAGGGCGAAGGCATCGTCCATGCCGGGCATGACGATATCGGCTTGCCCGACGGCGGCATGGATGATGGCGGCGGCGCGGCGCGGCGCCCACAGGGCGGGTCGATAATTGGTGTCATAGGCGATGGCGACGCCATGGGTGCGGGCCGTGGCGAAGGCGTGGAACACGCTATCCGCCGCGCTGTCCGAAATGCCATGGCTGATGCCGCTGGCGAAAATCAGGCGCGCCCCAGCAATAGCGGCCTCCGGAATATCCGCTGGCGTTAGGGCCGAGGCGGCAGAGCCCTTGCGGTGATAGTGGAAGCGATGGCCCGTCGCGGTATGCGTCACGAAATAGGCGCCGGTCGGATGGGTGTCGGATTGGTGGACGCCGCTGGTATCGACGCCTTCGGCAGCCCAGAGCGCCATCAGTGCTTCGCCAGCGGGGTCGCGCCCGACAGCCGAGATATAGCCGACCCGCGTGCCCTGGCGCGCAGCGGCGACGGCGACGTTGGAGGTGTCTCCGCCGAACCCCTGCTGATAGAGGACACGGCCATCCTCCTGCAGCGGAAGCTGGTTGTATTCCAGCATCGGCTCACCGATGCAGATCAGGTCGGCTGCCATGGGTGCGGGCTCTGCCGTTAGGCGGTGGCGAGAATCTGTTCTGCGACGGCCATGACGGCCGCGCGATCGTTCGCCGCCACCAGCGCCTCATCCACCAGCTTGCCACCCATTCCGACGAAGGATGCGCCGGCCGCGAGATAGGCTGCGAGGTTGGTGGGATCAACGCCGCCGGTCGGACAAAAGACGATGTCGGGGAAGACGCTGCGCAGCGCCTTGATATGGGCGGGGCCGCCGGCCGAACTCGCCGGAAAGACTTTTACCACATGGGCGCCGGCGCGGTGGGCGGCACGCACCTCGGTGGGTGTGGTGGCGCCCGACATCAGCACGGCGCCGGCCGCCTTGCAGGGCGCGACCAGATCGGGATCGACCCAGGGCGAAACCAGGAACCGCGCGCCGGCGCGCAGGCAGGTTTCGGCCGTCGCCACATCCGGCACGGTGCCGGCACCCACGAGGAGGGAGGGGTCACCGGACAGTTCGCGGATCAGGGACGGCGCATCCGGAATGGTCATGGTGATTTCGAAGATGCGGATGCCTGCGTCATGCAGCCAGCGCACGGCGGTCGCGGCATGGGCGGCGCTCTTCATCCGCACCACGGGCACTACGCGGGCCGCCCGCAATTGGCCGATCAGGGGGTGTTCTCTCATCGCCGTGTTTCCTTCTTGTCGTGTCGGGTCTTGCCGGCGGCCAGCACGGCCTCGACCAAAGCGTCCGCGTCGTCGGTTCGGGTGCGATGATTGACGAAGGCGGCGCGAATGGCCAGGGCGCCGTTGATGATCGTCGTGGAGGGTGCCGCGAGGCCGGCTTCCTGGATATCGGCCGCGATCTCGCGGTTCAGGGCATCGACCTCGCCAGCCGGCGCGCGATAGCGGAAGCAAACGATATTGAGCGGTACGGGTGCGAGCAATTCCAGCGCCGGCTCAGCCGCGATTCGCGCGGCGAGGTGCTGGGCGACGGCGCAGCTTCGCTCCGCCACTTCGCCGAAGCGATCGGCGCCAAAGGCCTGGATCGCGAACCAGACTTTCAGCGCCCGAAAGCCGCGCGAGAGGTCCGGGCCGAGGTCGGCCGGCCAGGGCGCATTGGCGGACAAGCCGCGCGTGCCGGGCGTGAGATAGGCCGTGGCGGCGGTGAAGGTGCGGATCTGGTCGGCCTGATCGCGCACCAGAATGCAGCCGGCGTCGTAGGGCACTTGCGCCCATTTATGGAAGTCGAAGGCGATGGAGTGGGCGCGATCCATGCCCGCGACATTGTGGCGCAGCGCGGGCGACAGGGCGGTCAGTGCCCCGAAGGCGCCATCGACGTGAAACCACAGGTTTTCACGCGCGCAGAGATCGGCGAGGGCGGCGAGGTCATCGAAAGCGCCGACATCGACCGAGCCCGCCGTGCCGACGATGAGGAAGGGCGTCGCACCCGCCGCGCGATCGGCGGAGATGGTCTCAGCGAGGACCGCCACATCCATCCGGTAGTCGGGGCCGACAGGGATGCGCCGTAGGGCGTCGCTGCCCAGCCCTGCCATGTCCAAGGCATCCGGCACGCAGCGGTGGACGCCGGCCGAAGCATAGGCAGTCAGCCTTGCGGCATTGAGGCCCTTGGTGCGGCTGTCGTCACCCAGGACGGCGGTGCGGGCCATCAGGACGGCGATGAAGTTTGCCATGGAGCTGCCAGTGACCAGCAGGCCGCCGGCGGTCTCGGGCAGCCCGAACGCCTCGGCGGCCCAGCGGATGACCTGCCGCTCGACCTCGATCGGCGCGTGGTCGCGGCCGCCGAGATTGGCGTTCAGGCCACCGGCCAGCATCTCCGCCAACATGCCCAGCGGCGTGCCGCCGCCATGCACCCAGCCCATGAAACGAGGATGGGTATTACCTGTGGCATAAGGAAGGATGGTGTCGCGGAACCGGTCATAGATGGCGTCCGGTGATATCGTCTCGGCAGGAAGAGGCGCCCGTAAGGTCGCGCGCGTCTGAGTTTGCAGGGGTTGCCAGACGGGGCGGCTGCGGACATCGCGGAGATGATCGACCATATCGTCGAGCATGCGGTGGCCGAGGGCGCGAAACGCGTCCCAGTCCTCAGGGTCCAGATCGTTCGTCGGTCTATCCGTCACGCGCCGCCCTCAGGTTCAGCGCGTTCAGAAGACGCGGCCTGCCCCGAAGGTCAAGCGCGCGAGAGAGTCAGGCTGATTAGCAGCGGCCACCCCAGGCGCCGACCCATTGCACATCCCGATGCAGGCCGTCGAGCTGAAGGCCGCCGCGACCGAAACTTTCGAAGCCGGAGGCCGAGTCCAGGAAGGCGGTGTCATCCATCCGATCGGCGTCTTTGACGTCGGCCTCGACCTTGGGCGCGCGTCGAAAATTCGCGAGGAATGCAACCTTGGGTTGTGTCGTGTTAGCGGGCGTCGTGCGTTCCGTCGTGGTTTTGGTGAACATGACACTTCTCCGTCGTCGTGATCGCGACGGAATTAAGACATATTTGCGCCATATTTGCCAGAGCGATCACATTCTGGCTGCCTTGTTGTCGATCACGAATTGAGACAGGCGCCTAAAGGATGATCCTGGCGCCCGCGACCCGCAGCACGGCGGTGGTGATCAGGATGGCCAGGGTCACGATCGTGAGCACCCAGCGCAGCCACAGGTAGCGTTGCGGCATCCAGCCACGCCGGTGGGCACCGTGCTCGGCCGCCATCGTGGCGATGAATCCGACGATTAAAACGCAAAGGGCGAGGACGGGCGCCGGCACCAGCACGGCGACCAGGACGGCGATCCATCCCAGCAGGGACGGGACTACGCCAAGGCCGATACGCGCCTTCTCGGCGCTGCGCTCGGCCGCCGGCACCGGCAGGGCGGCGAGGACGCCGGGCTGCTCGGCAAGGGCAAATCCCCAATGCACGCCTCCCAGAAAGGACAGAATGACGGCGCCATAGGCGATCAGGGCAATGAGCGCTCTGGCGTCGGCCGGGTCGCGCCAAGCGCAGGCCAGATAGCCGCAGACAAGGAAGGGGATCAGGCCGAGCAGGCCCAGAAGCAGGACAAGCGGGTGATTGGCACGCATCGGAGAGTCCTTTTTTCAGCAATTGTTCGGGCCGTGGGCCTTCGCGGGGTCCGGGCAGGGTCAGAATGATGTAGGGAGCATTCTGGGTTTGCAGCGGGCTTGGGCTGCCTGCCTACCACAAGCGGAGGTGCGTGACGGCGTGGAGATCTGCCTCGAATTTTTCGGCATCCTGGTGCTGATCCTGATCAACGGCCTGTTCGCCTGCAGCGAACTGGCCTTGATCTCGGCCCGGCGGGCGCGGCTGGCGGTTCTCGAACGGAAGGGCATCGCGGGTGCCGGCGTCGCCCGCCGCCTCGCGCAGCATCCGCATGTGTTCCTGCCGACCGTGCAGGTCGGCATCACTATAGTGAGCGTCATCACCGGCATGTTCAGCGGCGAGCGCGTGACGGGCGAGCTGACTGAGGCCCTAGAACGTGTCAGCGCGCTCAAGCATTTCGCGCATGGCATCGCCTTCTTCGTCACGGTGGTGGCCATCACCTTCCTGACCATGGTCCTCGGCGAACTCGTGCCCAAGCAGTTGGCACTCCGCAGGCCCGAGATCCTGGCCGCGCGCGTGGCCCCTGGGCTGATCGTCATGGCGCGGATCACCAAACCGGTGGTCTGGATCCTGAGCAAGACCTCCGCCGGCATTCTGCTGCTGTTCGGGGTGCATGGCGCGCGGCCCGATCTGCCGAGCGAAGAGGAACTGCGCGCCTTACTCGCGGAAAGCACGCAGACCGGCGTCCTCGAAAGCGAGGAGAAGCTGATGATCGAGCGGGTTCTGCGCCTGGCGGATAAGCCGGTGCGCGCCATCATGACGCCCCGGACGGAAATCGCCTGGGTCGATCGTGCGGCCTCGCCCGAGGATATCATCGCCAAGATCAAGGGCAGCACCCATTCGCGCTTCGTGGTGGGCGATGGGTCGGTCGACAATGTCGTTGGCGTCGTCCAGGCCAAGGATATGCTCGACCGGTTTCTGGCCGGGGATGGCCTGTCCATCGATGACGCGATCCGTCAGCCGATGATCGTGCCCGATGCCATCAGCGCCCTCGACGCTTTCGAGCGACTGAAGGGGGATGCCAATGGCATGGCCTTCGTGATCGACGAATATGGCAGCTTCGAGGGGCTGATCACCGCCGCCGATATGCTGGAGGCGATCGTCGGCGATGTGGACGATACGGTCACCGATCATCGCAGCCGGCATGCCGATGCGCCGCAGGAGACGAGCTTTCTGGTCGATGGGCTGATGCCCCTGGACGAGTTGATGGAGAAGCTGTCGCTGAGCAGCGTACCCGCGAGCGGCACCTATCACACGGCGGCGGGGCTTGTGCTCGCCCTTCTGCGGCGGGTGCCGCAGATCGGCGATGCCATCGTCTTCAGCGGCTGGCGGTTCGAGGTGCTGGCCATGGATGGTCGTCGCGTGGACAAGCTACGCGCTGAGCGGGAGTCGGCGGAGGTGGCGTCATGAGCGGTGAGACGGCGGGGCGCATGGATCGCGGCGACGGGGTCGCCTTGGCGTGGCGACGCCTGGAAGGTAACGGCCCGACGATCGTCTTTCTGCCGGGCTTTCGAAGCGACATGGAAGGCTCCAAGGCGGTTCACCTGGCGGCGTTCGCCGCGGCGCGCGGCCAGGCGATGCTGCGGCTCGATTATTCCGGCCATGGCGCCAGCGACGGACGCTTCGAAGATGGGACGATCGGTGTCTGGACCGCAGACGCGCTCCATGTCGTCGATCAGCTGACGGAAGGGCCGCTGCTTCTCGTCGGGTCCTCAATGGGCGGCTGGATCGGGTTGAACCTCGCCCTCGCCCGACCGGACCGCGTGGTCGGCTTTGTGGGTATCGCGGCGGCGCCCGATTTCACTGAGACCTTGATCTGGGCGACGATGGATCGGCATGAGCGCACGCGTTTGATGGCCGAGGGCACGATCTTCCTGGCGAGCGCCTATGGCGATCCGGTGCCGATCACCCTGGCCTTGATCGAGGATGGGCGGAAGCACCTGCGTCTGGCGGGGCCGATTCCGCTGCTCTGCCCCGTCCGGCTGTTGCATGGCCAAAAAGACTCCGAGGTGCCGTGGCGCTCGGCGCTCACCCTGGCGGACCGTCTCGACAGTCCGGATACGCAGATCCTTCTTATCAAGGATGGTGACCATCGCCTGTCCTGCGAGTCCGATCTCGGCCTTTTGGAGGATGTCGTGGCACGCGCGCTGAAGGTATAGGGATCGTGCGACGAAGCGCATACGCGCTGTGCCCGCTCCCGAGAACGATCGAACGGGCGCGATAGAATGGGAGTTTGGTCTGTGAGACAACGCTTGCGCATCGCCTTGGTCGCCGCCGTTTTGCTTCTCCCCGGCAGCGCCTGGGCGGATGGCGCGCACTACATCACCCCCGCCGACGTTGATCTCATCGACATCTTGCCGCCGCCGCCGGTTCCCGGATCGTCCCAGGATATCGCAGATATGAAGGCGGTGATGGACGCGCAGAAGGCGCGGACGGCGGCCGATGTCGAGGCTGCCGAGAAGGACTTCAAGAAATCCATCTTCCGCTTCCGGAGCGTGATCGGGCCGGATTTCTCGGCCGAGAAAATGCCGTTCACCGATGCCTTCTTCCGGCGGGTTCTGGAGGATGATGCGGTCATCGTTCAGGATGCGAAGCAGTATTTCATGCGGCCGCGCCCGTTCATCACCAATGCCGCCGTCGATCCCGTCATGCTTCGCCCCGGCGGCGGTGGCTATCCCAGCGGACATTCCACCTTCGCCTATGTGGCGGCGGTGTTGGTCGGCAAAATGGTGCCGGAAAAGCGGGAAGCGATTTTCGCGCGCGCGGACCAGTTCGCGATGATGCGCGTTGTGTCCGGCGAGCATTACCCCTCCGATGTGGAGGCTGGGCGAATTTCCGCCAGCATCATCGCCAATGCCTTGCTGCACTCGCCCAAGTTCATGGCCGACTTCAATCAGTCGGAGGCGGAGGTGCGCAAGGTTTTGAAGCTGAAGGACCTCCCGCCGACGAACGGCGGCTAACGCGACCAAAGCTTGGCGGAATACGCTCCGCTTTTCCGCCCTACGACGCGGCGGTTCTCGTAGGGCGGAAAAGCGGAGCGTATTCCGCAGTCCAACCTCATTCCGACCGAGCGCCGCCGACGTAAGTGGTGTCCACATTGACCGGACGCTTCATGAGTTCGAAGCCGGACAGGTGGAGGAAATCCACCAACCGTTCGGCGGTCACACGGGCCGCGGCATCGGCGCCGCGACGACGACCGCGCGCTCCAGGCCAGCTCCGCAGAACATAGGCCATCTCCTGGACCACTTCCTGGTCGTCTGCGGGGCGGAGTCCGCGATCAAGGCCCGCGTCAAGGGTGGGGCGATCAAGCATCACAGGAACCTCGTTTTGAGAACGAGATCAGCTTAGCAGACCGAGAGAACAAATCAAGAACTTAATCTTAACAGCGACTCGCGCGCGATTGGCAAAGTTTAAGACCCAGACTCGATCACTTCCGCCAAGGTGGCGACCGCCTCATCGACCCATTCTGCCCTGACGCCAGCGAAACTCAAGCGGAGATAGGGGCTCGGCGCCTCTGCCGGAAACCAATGGCGGCCCGCACTCACAAGCACGTCCCGCGCCCGCGCGCCGCTGGCGACAGCACCGTCGGAAATGCCTGGCGGAAGCGCCGTCCAGAGATGGAGACCACCGGCCGGCACAATGGGAAGCGCCTCTGGTCCGAGATGGCGCCGAATGGCCTGTACCAGTAGATCGCGCCTATCCCGCAAACTGGTGCGCAGAGCACGCAGATGCTTCGGCCAGCTTGGCGCGGTCACCAGTTGCAGGGCCGTCTCCTGCATTAGGCCAGGGACCGAGAAATCATCGATCAGCCGCGCCAGGCGCAGCCGTTCCAGCGCCGCGCCACGGGCACAAATGGCGCCGATGCGCATCCCGGGCGCGACGCATTTGCTGAGCGATCGCACGTAGACCACATGGCCGTGCGGATCGGCCTGGGCCAGGGGCGGCGGTGCATCTCCTTCCAGGTTGAAGTCGCGGGCCCAATCATCTTCGATCAGGAAGGCACCGGCGCGCGCGACCACATCAAGCACCTCGGGGCGGCGCGCGGCCGAGAGCACCGCGCCGGTGGGGTTGGCATAGGTCGGTTGGCAATAGAACAGGCGTGCGCCTGTGCGCTGAAAGGCCTCCTCCAGCAAATCGGGCCGCACACCCTCTGCGTCCATCGGCACCGGAACCAGCCTCAGCCCTGCCGCTTTGGCGGCTGCGATGGCGCCGCTATAGGTCGGGCTCTCCACCAGAACCGGGTCGCCGGCCTGGGCCAAGGCGCGGAAGGCGGCGGCATTGGCCGCCTGAGTGCCCGGGCAGATGGTGACTTCCTGGGCGCTATAGGCGCCACCGGTTTCCTTGGCGAACCAGGCGCGGAGCGCTTCCTGACCTTCGACCGGTCCGCGCGCCCAAAGGCCGGGCCGGCGCAGCGCCCGCGCCCCTGCTGCGGCCAGCAGCCCCAAGGGCAGGGACTCCTCGTGCAGATAGCCGATGTTGAGCGGCCGCATGCGCGGTGTCGGCATGGTCAGAAGCGAACTTAGCCCGCCGGCGGAGAGGCGTTGCGCGCCTAGTGCCAGGCTCTGCCAGGCATAGTCGGCGGTAACGCGGGCGTCCTCTGCCCGGTCCGCGACAAACGTGCCCTGGCCTGGCCGGGCCTCGATGACCCCGGCTTGGACCAAGGTATCGAGGGCGCGCTGCACGGTCACCGGGCTGACCTGAAGGTCGCGCATCAGGTCGCGCACTGAGGGCAGGCGCGCCCCCACGGGCGCATCGCTGGCGAGCGTGCGCAGATGTTGAGTAACGCGCTGGCTGCTGTTATTCGTTTCTATGGAAAACATAGATAACGCTACTAAGCTTTCCTCGATAACGCAACCCCGCCTTCGCGGCATCGGCATCCGGGCCGTGATGGCCTTCGTCCGACGGGCGATGAAAGCGGCCCGCAGCCGACAGGAGCTTGTCGGCATGGATGATCGGATGCGGGCCGACATTGGCATTTCCAGGGGTGAGGCGCTGTTCGAATCCAAGCGCGCCGCTTGGGATCTCGAAACGCCGGCCGATTCCTCCCGTCGGTCTCGTACCGAAACTCGGTCATTCTAGACTCGACGAATATACTGACTATCAGTACATTCGGGAATGCGGGTAGAGTTCGACCAAGCAAAGGATCAGGCTAACCGTTCGAAGCACGGGGTGTCGTTGGCCGTCGGATTTTTTGTGTTGGACGGGCAGGCGGGCGAAGTGGTCGATCCGCGCCACGACAGCGAAGAGCGGCTGATCACATTCGGTCTGGTGGGATCAAGACTCTTCGTTTGCGTGTGGACGCTCCGTGGCGACGCAGCGCGGATCATCTCAGTGCGAAAAGCGAACAAGAAGGAACAGCGGCGATGGTTGCCAGGGCAGTGAAACCGACACGGGGGCCGGTCACAAACATCCGCGCCGCCCCGGCGTCCCATCCATCCGGCGTCATCCAGGTCACCCGCGCGATAGCGGAGGCAGCGCTCCGGGACACGGATTGGTCTGCGCTCGACGCGATGATCGACACCCATATCACCCGCCAGGTAAAGTCCAACCCGGATGCCGCGCCGCTGCTGACCGAGGCCGAGACGTTTGCCGGTCTGGTGCGGGCTACGCGCCGACGAACCGGCCTGCCGCAGGCGGTGTTCGCAGAGGTCTACCGTATTCCGGTCGGCACGCTCCGCGATTGGGAACAGGGAAGGCGAGTGCCCGACAAACCCGGCTTGGCGCTGTTGCATGCCATCCAGACCGATCCCGCCACCATGCGGCGTCTCCTGGCCAGCTGATCACGGCCTCGTCGATCACGATCCCCGCCACTATCGGATCAGCGGGGCGTGACCATATCGGCGGGGGCCTGATCATTCCGACGGCGGCCCGGAGGAAGCGCCGCATGCCGGACCTGTCTATAAAACCTATCGCGGCAGTTCCCGGAACGGAGGCGCCGCGACCGGAAGGGCTTCTCGTTCTCCTCGTCGCGGTGGTCGTGGTCGCCGCGCTCTACTTGGCCAAGGCTGTCCTGATCCCGATCACGCTCGCCATTCTTCTAAGCTTCGTGCTTGGGCCCGTGGTGGGGCTGTTGCGCCGGCTGCGTCTGCCCAAGGTCGTCGCGGTCTTTTTCGCGGTGCTGATCGCCCTGGCCGTCATCGTGCTCATCGGCGGTCTGATCGGCACGCAGCTCGCCAATCTCGCCGGCGATCTGCCCCAATATCAGGCGACTATTCTGCATAAATTCGAAGCCGTACGGGATTTCGCGACGGACCGCCTGCGCATTGTCATGAGCCATTTCGCCCATCTCCCTGCTGGCAATGGCCACGGCGCCAGCCAGGCGCCTGCCGCCGCGCCGGGATCGGACGCCCGGCCACCGCTGGCAGTCGCGGTGCAGCAGCCTTCGCCCTCCGCCTTTAGTCTGGCGGAGAGCATCCTCACACCGATTCTCGGTCCTATCGAGACGATCGGCATCGTCATCGTTTTCGCGGTCTTCTTCCTGTTGCAGCAGGAGGATTTGCGCGACCGGCTGATCCGCCTCTTCGGTTCGCAGGATCTGCACCGCACCACACTGGCAATCGATGACGCCGCCAAGCGCCTCTCGCGCTACTTCCTGACCCAGACGGGCATCAATGCAGGTTTCGGCGTCGTCATCGGCATCGGCCTTGCGGTGATCGGCGTGCCGAGCCCGATGCTTTGGGGTGTGCTCGCGATGCTGCTGCGCTTCGTGCCCTATATTGGTTCGCTGATTTCGGCCCTGATGCCGGTCGCCCTTGCTGCCGCCGTGGACCCGCATTGGGGCTTGGCGGTCTCGACCCTGGTGCTGTTCCTGTTTGCCGAGGGCATCACCGGTCAGGTCGTGGAGCCGATGCTCTATGGCCGCAGCACCGGCCTGTCTCCCGTCGCGGTGCTGGTCGTGGCCATCTTCTGGGGTTGGCTGTGGGGACCGATCGGCTTGATTCTGTCGACGCCTTTGACGCTCTGCCTCGTCGTCGTCGCACGTCACGTCAAGCGGCTCGAATTCTTCGACGTCCTGCTCGGGGATCGGCCGGCGCTGACGCCGATCGAGACCTTCTACCAGCGTTTGCTCGCGCATGATCCCGACGAGGTGCAGGAGCAAGCGGAGCAGTTGCTGCAGAGCCGGTCGCTGTCCGCCTATTACGATGGCGTGGCGCTCAAGGCCCTTTCCCTTGCGGCGAACGACATTCTGCGTGGTGCGCTGACCCCTCATCAGGTGGAGCGCCTTCGCGGCGACCTTAAAACCCTGGTCGATGAGCTAGACAGTTGGGACGATGTCGATCCGCCGGATCGACTGAGCGCGCAGGCCGCCGCCGTGTCGGGCGTGGAACGGCCGGAGCGACTCGTTGCCAATGAACCCGCGCCGGCTCTGGACGTGGGCGGGACCGAGGGCGACGACCATGCGGCCGAACCGCGACCGCGGCCGATCGCACTCTGCGTCTCCGGGCGCGGGCCTTTGGATGACATCGGCTCCGCCATGCTGGCCCAGCTTTTGAGCAAGCATGGATTCGATGTGAGAACGGTCGATCATGACACCACCTCGCGCGCCAATATCGCGGCTTTGGAAGTGACCGGCATTGCCGTGCTCTGCGTGTCCTATCTGGAGATTCTCGGCCATCCGCCCAATCTCCGCTACCTGCTGCGGCGACTGCGCCACAGGCTGCCGCAAGTGCCCCTGCTCGTCGGGCTGTGGCCGGCGGAGGATGATTTCCTCGCCAATGACGAGATGCGCCGCATGATGGGCGCAGACGGCTATGCCTCTTCCTTGCGGGAGATGGTGATCCAGGCTGTCGAGATCGTGCGACGCCACGAACTCGAACGACGTGTCGAGGTCGAAAGCCGACCAAGCGTTTCAGAGGCTGCAAGGAAATAAGGGCTCAGCGCGGCCCCTTTAAACGTTTGTTCATTCTGCCCTGCGTAAATGTCCCCATCGGTCCTGAGGCAACGACGAAAGCTTGGGGCGATCAGACTTCGGAAGACCTAATCGATGCTGCTGCATCATTGGGTCGACGCGGTCGATCGCACGCCTGAGCCATCGCGGCCTTCGGCAGCTTAGGCAGATGGCGGTTCGTATTGCACGAATCGTAACGACGTGATCGCTAGAGGGGCAAGTCTATGGCCAGTAACGTGACGATCGGTGGTGGTCAGGCAAGTCTGAACTTCACGGGTTCCCAGGTCGATGTTCCCGCCTCTGGCACAGCGACCTTCAACACCTACTTCGTCAATACCGCAGCGAGCGTGCTCTATGCGGGCTATGGAACGATTGCCCCGGCAACCGCATCCCCCAACGCGTCCCTCATCATCACGGCGAATACCGCCACAACGGTCCCTGGCGGTTACGCAGCGGTTTTAGATACCACCAGTGGGGACACGCTGACCGGCGGCGGTGCGGGAACAACCTATTTCCTCCAGAACAACGGGCCTAATCTGGGTACCGCTCTGACGCTCACCCCAGGTTCGACGGTGGTTTATGCCCTCGGCGCCGATACGATCAACGCTGGAGCTGCCGCGGCGACCGTCGCGGCCGGTGCTCAGGGCGCGACGGTTTTGGGTGGCGCCTCCTCCCTGCTCTTCATCGGCGGCGTCGGTGCGGTTTCGGTTCTCGCCGGCACCGGACAATCGACGATTTATGGAGGCAGCGGCGATAGCGTTCTGATCGGCGGCGCAGGGGCAAGCACCCTGGTGGGTGGCGGCGGTACTGGCAGCACCACCTTGGTTGCTGGCGCCGGAACCACCACCGCTTATGCCGTGGGTGCTGGCAACACGACCCTGATCGGGGGCTCCGGTGATAGCCAGCTCGTCGGCGTCACGGGAACCGGCAATGAGCTTCTCGCGACGGACCCCAATGGTGTCGGCGGCAATGTTCATATGGATTTGAATGATGCCAGCGACACGGTGCTCGGCGGCGGCGGCGCATCCACCGTCTTCGGCGGGCAAGGGTACGACGTCTACGCCTTCATCAATGGCCATGCCGGTGGCACTGCCGACATTTACGGCTTCAAGCCCACCGACATCATGGTCTTCGGGGGATACGCTGGAAACGCGATTGCCTCGGAAAACGTCGTGCAGGGCGCCGATGTTTTGGTGCTGACGGATGGCACGGTGGTGACGATCGAAGGTTACGATCATACAATCTTCAAATAACGCAGTCCGCTCGGCGATCCGAAGACGGGCTCCATTATGGCGGAGAGCTGTCGGCTCAGACCGCAGGGCGCCTGAAGGCCAGGCTGCCGAGACAGACCCAGCCAGCCATGACCAGGAAGCCGCCGGTCGGCGCCACGCCAGGCAGTTCGATCCCCGCCAAGGCGATGCTGTAGACGGCGCCACAAAACAGGATCGTGCCCAGGGCGAAACCGATACCGGCAAGCGTCACGCCACGTGCGGGACTAATCCGAGCCAGGATGCCGCAGCCGATGAGCGCCAAGGCGTGCCACATCTGCATCTCGATGGCCGTATGCACCAGCGCAAGCGCCGTGGATGACAGCCGGCCCGGCAGCGCATGGGCGGCAAGGGCCGCCATCATCACGCCGATCAGGCCGAATACGGCGCCCAGGCCGAGCCAAAGACGGTCCATTGTCACGCACTCCTCATACTCCGAACAGCGACTTGCCGCCGTCTGTTCCGCCCGCTATATGCCGCCCCTCGGTCGGCAACGACATTCATGGTTACGGGACGTAGCACAGCCTGGTAGTGCGCCTGCTTCGGGAGCAGGAGGCCGGAGGTTCGAATCCTCTCGTCCCGACCAGATTCCGCGCAAGATCCTTATCGCGCCGCCGAATCGGGTCTAGAAGGGTCGCCGTCCCTGGAAGCAGGAGGTTACCCTATGGCAGACCGTCACCCGCGCATCGCCTCCGTCACCGACCGCGTACGGGCTCGTAGCGCGCAATCCCGCGCGGCCTATCTCGCGCGGACACAGCGGAGCGCCGACGCCTTTCCGGCGCGGGCTGGCCTGTCCTGCGCCAATCTCGCGCATGCCTATGCGCCGATGACGGCGGGGGAGAAGCTGAAGCTTGCCTCCGGCGCTGCGCCGAATATCGGCATCATCACCTCCTATAACGACATGCTCTCGGCCCATCAGCCTTATGAGCAGTATCCCGATATCATTCGCGCGGCGGCCCGCGCGGCCGGCGGCTTGGCCCAGGTCGCGGGGGCGACACCCGCGATGTGTGATGGTGTCACCCAAGGCAACCCGGGCATGGAGATGTCGCTATTTTCGCGCGACATCATCGCCATGAGCGCGGCCATCGGCCTGTCCCACAATGTGTATGACGCGGCACTGATGCTGGGCATCTGTGACAAGATCGTGCCGGGTCTGGTGATCGGCGCCCTGCAGTTCGGCCATCTGCCGACTATCTTTGTGCCCGCCGGGCCGATGACATCGGGCATTTCAAATGCCGAGAAGGCCAAGACGCGGCAGCAATATGCGCTCGGCGAATGCGGGCGCGACAAGCTGCTGGAGTCGGAAATGAAGGCCTATCACGGGCCGGGCACCTGCACCTTCTATGGCACTGCCAATTCCAATCAGATGCTGATGGAAGTCATGGGCCTGCATCTGCCGGGCGCGGCCTTCGTGCATCCCAATACACCGTTGCGGGATGCGCTGACGGCGGCGGCGGCAAAGCGCGTGCTGGAGATTACGGCGCGGGGCAATGACTTCACGCCCATCGCCGAAGTGGTGGATGAGAAAGCCGTCATCAACGGCATTGTGGCGCTGATGGCGACCGGCGGCTCGACCAACCACACCATCCATCTCGTCGCCATGGCGCGGGCGGCCGGCATTGTGATCACCTGGGATGATTTCGACGATATCTCTGCTGTCACGCCGCTGCTCGCCCGCATCTATCCGAACGGAAAGGCGGATGTGAACCACTTCCACGCCGCCGGCGGCATGGCCTTCCTGATCGGCGAATTGCTCGATGCCGGGCTGCTGCATGAGGATGTGACCACGGTCGCGGGCGGTGGCCTCTCTGCCTATCGGCAGGAACCGGCCTTGGTGGACGGCGCCCTGGTCTGGCGGGATGGCTTGGCCGAAAGCGGCGATGCCTCGGTCTTGACGCGCGCCGCACGGCCCTTCTCGGCCGATGGCGGGTTGCGCCTGATGCAGGGCAATCTCGGTCGGGGCGTCATCAAGATTTCGGCGGTGGCGCCAGAGCATCGCCATGTCCGGGCACCCGCGATCGTCTTCGACACGCAGGAGGAGGTGGCGGCGGCCCATAAGCGGGGCGAGTTGCAGCGCGATTTCGTCTGTGTCGTCCGCCATCAAGGACCGCGCGCCAATGGAATGCCGGAGCTGCATCGGCTGACGCCGGTGCTGGGTGCCTTGCAGGACCAGGGCTTTCACGTCGCCTTGGTGACGGACGGCCGGATGTCCGGCGCGTCGGGCAAGGTGCCGATGGTGATCCATCTCAGCCCCGAGGTGATGATGGGCGGTCCGGTCGGGCGTGTGCGCACGGGCGATATCGTGACGCTGGACGCCGAGGCGGGCACCTTGATGGCGGAAGTGTCCGACGCCGAATGGACTGCCCGGGAGATTACCATCGCGCCGCATGATCCTTTGGCGGAGTCGATGGGGCGCGGCTTGTTCGAGGGGATGCGCGCGCGGGCGCTGACCGCCGAGGAAGGCGCCTAGAGTTTCGCCGCCTAGGCGTCTTTTTCTTCGTCTTCGTCCGCCTCGTCGTCGTCGTCCTCGCCATCTTCGTCCTCATCGGTATCGATGATGGCGAGGGTCGCACCGACGGCCGCGACCTCGTCCTCATCGACCACAATGGTCTGAAGGACTCCGGTCGCGGGGCTTTCGAGGTCCATGTCGAGTTTCGGCGTGCTGATGACGGCGACGACCTCGCCTTCGATCACCGAATCGCCCTCTGACTTCACCCAGGTGCGCATCTGACCCTCGATGACGTCTTCGCCGAGCATCGGCATCACGAGTTCGATTTCCACAGGCGGTCTCCTCGGGCTTGAGCGCGGAGACGTTATCGCACATGCGCGTGGCGGACTACGCTGCGCTTTTCCGCCCTACGAGACTCCCGTCCGACCTCGGGCCGTGTCGCCCGCGAAAAATAGCCTTTGTGATCCTCTGCCGCCTGTCGGTTTGGAATCGCCACCCATATGACGGGGGCGCCCCCGGGCGTTGTCTACGAACAGCAGAACAAAGGCCGTGATGACACTCCAGACAGGCGTCGCCTCGGCACAGCAGGCCTCCCTCACCGCAACGGAAAGGCCCGCCATGCCAAGTCCCCGCATTTATGCCGTTCATCCGCTGCTTGCGGGGCCGCTCAAGACGTGGGGTCCCTGGTTGGACCGGGCGGCCGCACTCGGTTTCACCCATATCCTCACCGCCCCTGTTTTCGCGGGGCCATCGGTGCTGCTGCCCGCCGATTTCGACCGCCCGCATCCGGCCCTCGGCTGGGACGGGCCGGCGACCGAGGCCCTGCATTTCCTGGCCGGCGCCTGCCGCGCACGGGGCTTGACCCCGCTGATGGAGGTCGGGCTGTCAGCGGTCGCCTCCGGCGGCCGCATCGCCCAGCAGAACGGCTCCCTGTTTCGCGCATCGGAGTCTGAGCGGTCCCTTGACCCGCGCCGCTACGGCGCGGAGGCGGACGCCGCGCTTGCGCGCTGGGATGACGGGGCGGAGGCTCTGGCGGGTTTCTGGTCTCACCAAATCAGCGCCTGGGATAACGCCGGCATCGCGGGCTACAGCCTCGACCTGACCGGAATCCCGCCGGCCATGCTCGCGCCCCTGATCGGGCGCTTGCGCAGCGAAACTCCGTCCCATCTGCTGGGCTGGACGCCTGGCCTGCCGCGCGAGGCGCTGTCGGCCCTCAAGGGCACGGGCCTGGACTATGTTTTTTCGTCTCTCCCTTGGTGGGACTTCAAGTCCGACTGGCTATGGGCCGAGGCCGAAGCCCTGCGCCAAATCGCGCCCGCCATCGCTCTGGTCGAAGAGCCCTTCGGCGCGCGCCTGGCCGGCCATGTGAGTGACATGACACGCTTGGCGGCGACCCAACGCCGCCTGCTGCGGTTCGCAGCCGCCTTCGGCGATGGAATGCTCATGCCCATGGGCTTCGAGGCGAGTGCCGCCCAGGCGATGGACCCCCGGCGCGACATTCCGGCTGTTCTTCCGCTGGATGCGTCGCTGGCGCAGGAGATCAAGGCCGCCAACCAGCCGCGCCTGTCTGGGACCCCACGTCTGCTGAGCAGCCCGGATGCCGTATCGCTGGCCTTCATCCGCAGCGAGGCCGATCTGCGCTACGCCGAGGACGCGACCCTCACGGTGGTCAACACCGACCTTGGCCGGGGCCAAGCAGTCGTGCTCGGGTCATTCCTTGCCTCCATCGGTGGCCGCTTCGTGGCGGAGGGCTTGAGCCCTGACTCCCCTCTCGCCCTCGATCCGGGTGAGCTGCGCATGATTGCCCTCAAGGCTCAGGCAATCCGCCTGTCTGAGCGGCCGCCGCTTGCGGAGTCCGGCAGGATCGCGGCCGAAGAACACCGTCGCATCGGCATCGAGGCCGTGTCCCCCACCGTGGATGACGGCCGTTTCCCCGCCAAGCGCATCGCCGGTGAGACGGTCACTGTCGAAGCCGACATCGTCTGTGACGGGCATGACCAGCTCGGCGTGGTGCTGATGTGGCGATTGGTCGGTGAATGCGACTGGAGCGAGGCGCGGATGCGCCTGCTCGGCAATGACCGCTGGCAGGCGGTTTTCCCGCTTCAGCAGGTCGGGCTGCACGAATTCGCGGTCGAGGCCTGGCGCGATGCCTATGCGACCTTCAGGGACGAACTGTCCAAGAAGCATAACGCGGGCGTGGATGTGCGGGTCGAGATGATCGAGGGCCAGCATCTGATCGAGATGGCGGGCGCGCCGCTCGCCTCCGTCGCCCGGGCCTTTACGCAGGGGGATAATGCGGAGCGGATTGCGCTGCTTCTCTCTGCCGATGTCGCGGCGGCGATGGCCCGTGCCGACACGCGGCCCTTCGCCGTGCGGTCTGCCACCTTCCCGGTCGATGCCGATCGTGCCGAGGCGCGCTTCGCGAATTGGTATGAAATCTTCCCGCGCTCGATGAGCGACGACCCGACGCGTCACGGCACCTTCGCGGATGTCGAGCGGCATTTGCCGCGTATCCGCGACATGGGTTTCGACGTGCTCTATTTTCCGCCAATCCACCCGATCGGCCGCAGCAATCGCAAGGGGCCGAACAATACGCTGGATGCCGGCGCGAATGATCCGGGCAGCCCCTATGCCATCGGCAGCGCCGACGGCGGGCATGACGCGATACACCCGGAACTTGGCAGCCTCGCGGACTTCCAGCATATGCGGCAAGCGGCGGCGGCGCATGGCATGGAACTCGCCCTCGATTTCGCCATCCAGTGCTCGCCTGATCACCCGTGGTTGAGTGAGCATAAGCGTTGGTTCGCCTGGCGTCCGGACGGCACTATCAAATATGCCGAGAATCCGCCGAAGAAATACCAGGACATCGTCAATGTCGATTTCTATGCGGAAGAGGCGGTGCCCGATCTTTGGGTCGCGCTGGCCAATGTCGTCATGTTCTGGGCGGAGCAGGGCATTCGCATCTTCCGTGTCGATAATCCGCACACCAAGCCTTTTCCGTTTTGGGAATGGCTGATTGCCGAGGTGCGCGCCAAATATCCCGGCACGCAATTCTTGGCGGAAGCCTTCACGCGGCCGAAGATCATGAACCGCCTCGGCAAGGTCGGCTTCACACAATCCTATACCTATTTCACTTGGCGCAATTCGCGGGCCGAGTTGGAGGAGTATCTGACGACCCTGACGACGGAGCCGGTATCCGATTTCTTCCGGCCGAACTTCTTCGTCAATACGCCCGACATCAACCCGGTCTTCCTACAAACCTCGGGTCGCGCCGGGCATCTGCTGCGGGCCGCGCTCGCAGCGACGCTGTCAGGTCTTTGGGGTGTCTATTCCGGCTTCGAGCTATGTGACGCAACGCCCCTGCCGGGGCGCGAGGAATACCTCGACTCCGAAAAATACCAGATTCGCGCTTGGGATTGGAACCGTCCCGGCAATATCGTCAATGAGATCACGATGCTAAATCGCATTCGTCGCCAGAATCCGGCGCTTCAAACGCATCTCGGCATCACCTTCCTGCCGTCCAGCAACGCGCAGGTCATGATCTATGAAAAGGCAACACCCGATCGCTCCAATGTCGTCATTGTCGCGGCCAACCTCGATCCTCACGCCTACCAGTCTACGGCCTTCGAACTGCCGCTGTACAAGTGGTCGATCCCGGATCAGGGCCGGATCGGCGCAGCCGACCTTGTCACTGGTGAGCGGTTCACCTGGACCGGCAAGTGGCAGCGCGTGAACCTCGACCCCTCTTTTCCTTTCGCCCTATGGCGCGTTCAGCCGGAGATCGTTTAAGCGTGGATACTGTCACACATCTGCCCCCCGCCCACGAAGATCCGCTTTGGTACAAAGACGCCGTCATCTATCAAGTCCATATCAAGTCCTTTTTCGACGCCAATAATGATGGCGTCGGTGATTTTCCGGGCCTGCTGCAAAAGCTGGACTATGTCGCGGAACTCGGCGTCACCGCGATCTGGCTTTTGCCCTTCTATCCCTCGCCCCGCCGTGACGATGGCTATGACATCGCCGACTACCGCAATGTGCATGCCGATTACGGCACGCTGGATGACGTGAAGCGCTTCATCGAGGCAGCGCATGCGCGTGGCCTGCGGGTGATCACTGAACTCGTCATCAACCACACCAGCGATCAGCATCCGTGGTTCCAGGCCGCGCGCGCTGCACCGATTGGATCACCGGAGCGGGACTTCTATGTCTGGTCCGATACCGACACGAAATACGCGGGCACGCGGGTTATTTTCGTCGATACCGAAAAGAGCAACTGGACCTGGGATGATAAAGCCCAAGCCTATTACTGGCACCGGTTCTATTCCCATCAGCCGGATCTGAACTTCGACAATCCGGCGGTGATCGAGGAAGTGCTGTCGGTGATGCGCTTCTGGATCGATATGGGCATCGACGGCCTTCGCTTGGATGCCGTGCCTTATCTGGTGGAGCGCGAGGGCACGAATAACGAAAACCTCGCCGAGACCCATGCGATTCTGAAAACGATCCGCAAGGCGCTGGATGCCCATGCACCGGGGCGCATGCTGCTGGCCGAAGCCAATCAATGGCCCGAGGATGCGCAGATCTATTTCGGCGATGGCGACGAATGCCATATGTCCTTCAATTTCCCCCTGATGCCGCGCATGTATATGGCGATCGCGCGCGAAGACCGTTTCCCGATTACCGATATCATGCGGCAGACGCCCGAAATTCCAGAGAATTGCCAATGGGCAATTTTCCTTCGCAACCATGACGAACTTACCCTCGAGATGGTCACGGATACCGAGCGTGATTATCTATGGGAGACCTATGCTCGCGATCGGCGCGCGCGCATCAATCTCGGGATCAGGCGCAGACTGGCGCCGCTGTTGGAGCGCGACCGTCGGCGTATCGAGTTGATGAACGGGTTGCTGCTGTCGCTGCCTGGGACGCCGGTGATTTATTACGGTGATGAAATCGGCATGGGTGACAATATCCATCTCGGCGACCGCGATGGCGTGCGCACGCCGATGCAGTGGTCCTACGATCGCAATGGTGGCTTTTCACGGGCCGATCCGGCGTCGCTCGTGCTACCCGCGATCATGGATCCGCTCTATGGATTCCAGGCGCTGAATGTCGAGGCGCAGGAAACCGACCAGCATTCCTTGCTGCATTGGACCCGGCGCATGCTGGCGGTGCGCAAAAGCCACCCCGCCTTCGGGCGCGGAACGCTGAAATTCCTCTATCCCGGCAATCGCAAAATCTTCGCTTACCTGCGCGAAATCGGCGGTGACGCTCCGGAAACCGTGCTTTGCGTCTGCAACCTGTCGCGCACCGCGCAGGCGGTGGAGCTTGATCTCTCATCCTATGTCGGCCGCACCCCCGTGGATATCGTCGGTGGGTCGGTATTTCCGCCGATCGGGCAGCTCACCTATTTGCTGACGCTCGCCCCCTATGGCGCCTTTTGGTTCTTGCTGACGGAGGAGACGACCTTGCCGGTCTGGCACACGCCCGCATCCGAACCCTTGCCGGAATTCCCGACCATCGTCATTCGCGGCGGCATCGGGGAGGCGCTGAAACTGCCCGGCCTGAACATCCTGCAAACCGAGTCGCTTCCCGCCTATATCCCCAAGCGACGGTGGTTCGCCAATAAGGGGCAGGCGATCGATGGGCTGTCTGTGGCCTATGCCGTGCCGCTGCCGGGTGCTGCCGATGTGCTGCTCGCGGAAGTGGAAACCAAGCAGGGCGATCAGACAGACCGTTACGTGCTGCCGCTGGCCATCGCCTGGGAAGGTGACACGACCGTGCCGTTGGCACAGCAACTGGCACTGGCCCGCGTGCGACAGGTGCGCCGCGTGGGCTGGATCACGGACGGCTTCGCGATCGACGAGTTTGCTCTCGCAACGCTGAACAATCTCATTGCAGGCGGGTCCGTGCCCCTGCCGCACGGCGGCGAGATTCGCTTCATCCCGACCTCGATCGCGTCCTCCGTGCATTTGGCGGCCCATCCGGAAGTGCGGCGGTTCGGGGCCGAGCAATCCAACAGTTCCTTGGTCGTGGGCGAGGCTGTGGTATTGAAGATCCTGCGCCATGTCAGCCAAGGCATCCATCCCGAAGGCGAGATGACGCGGTATCTCACCGAACGCGGCTTCGGCAACACCGCGCCGCTGGTCGGCGAAGTGGTGCGCATCGATGCCGACGGCACACCCAATACCATCATGATCGCGCAGAATTTCGTGCGCAATCAGGGTGATGCCTGGACCTGGACGCTCGATTTCCTGGCCCGCGCGGTGGCGGAGATCGCGGTCGTCGGGCCTGCGGATCCGACGAAGGATGATCCCTTCTCGACCTATACCGGCTTTGCGATGGCCATGGGCCTGCGGCTGGGTGAATTGCATGCCGTGCTCTCTTTGCCGACCGACAATGCAGACTTCGCGCCGGAAGTCGCTAATGATGCGATTGTGGCAGATTGGGCGGCCTCGGCCATCGAACAGGTGAAGCTCGCCTATGGTCTTTTGGCCGGCAAGCAAGATTGGCCTGATACGGAGAGTGAGGCGCTGGCGGCCTCGCTGTTGGAACAGTCTGATGCGCTCGAAAGCGCGCTCGTCCGGCTCGCAGGCGAGGGGCGTGGCGCGCTGCGCACCCGGGTCCATGGGGACTTCCACCTCGGCCAGATTCTGGTCGTGCAGGACGATGCCTATATCATCGACTTCGAAGGCGAGCCCGCGCGGCCGCTGGAGCAGCGCCGCATGAAGTCCAGCGGGCTGCGCGATGTCGCTGGCGTGCTGCGTAGCTTTGACTATGCAACGGCGGCGGCCGAGGCCGCTCCGGGTCGGGTCGCCCTCTCCCCGCAGGCGGCGGAGCGGCATCTGATTTTGCTTGAGCAGTTCAACACGCGGGCTAAGGCCGCCTTCCTGGGCGCTTATTCGACAGCCCTTGAAGCCGCCGCGCATCCTTGGATTTCCAAGGCGGCGGAGGCACCGCTGCTCGATCTGTTCCTCATCGAAAAGGCGGCCTACGAAATCCGCTATGAGATTGCAAACCGGCCGACCTGGCTGCGCATTCCGCTGCGCGGATTGCATGACATCGTGACGCGCGTTCTGACGGCTGGAGAAGATGCATGAACGACGTGATCCAGACGGCACATGCGGGCCTGCCGGACTTCGCCGCCGTCGATGCCATTGTGAATGCGCGGCATGGCGATCCCTTTTCCATTCTCGGTCCGCATGACTGCGAGGGCGGCTGTGCGGTGCGGACCTTCCAGCCTGGTGCGACTTCGGTCGAGGTGATCGACGCCGGAGGCGAGCGCCTTCTCGCCAAGCTCGACTGCATCGACGCGGCCGGATTCTGGAACGGCGTCATGCCGGCACGCATGCCGTATCTGCTGCGGATCACGACGAGGGACGCGGTGCGTGTCACGGAAGATCCTTATGCCTTCGGCCCGTCCCTCGGCGAAGTTGATATTCATCTGCTCGCGGAAGGGCGGCATCGGGAACTGGGTGCCAAGTTGGGTGCGCATCTCGTCACGCAAAGCGGTGTGCCCGGCACGCGCTTCGCCGTTTGGGCGCCGAATGCGCGGCGCGTTTCCGTTGTCGGTAGCTTCAACGGATGGGACGGCCGCTGCCATCCGATGCGCAAACAAACGGGCGCCGGCATCTGGGAGATGTTCATCCCCCGCATCGGCGCCGGCACGCTCTATAAATACGAACTGACGGGGCCAGACGGATCGGTTTTGCCCTTGAAGGCGGATCCGGTGGCGGCGGCGGCGCAGAAGCCGCCAGAGACCGCGTCCATCGTCGTCGATGAGCGTTTGCGCTGGACCGATGAGGCTTGGCTCGCGCGGCGCACAGAGACCGGTCTGCCCAATGCGCCGATTTCGATCTATGAGATGCATGCGGCGTCCTGGCTGCCGGAGAGCGACGACACCGCCGATGTCTGGACGCAGCTTTCCGAAAAGCTCGTGCCTTATGTGAAGGCGATGGGCTTTACGCATATCGAGTTCATGCCAATCATGGAGCATCCCTTCGGCGGCAGTTGGGGCTACCAACCGCTCGGCCAGTTCGCGCCGAGCGCGCGCCTGGGGTCGCCCGAGAATTTCGGCAAGCTGATCGATCGCTGCCATGAGGCCGGCATTGGCGTTATTCTCGATTGGGTGCCGGCGCATTTCCCGACCGATGCCCATGGCCTCGCCCGCTTTGATGGCACGGCGCTGTATGAGCATGCCGATCCGAAGGAAGGATTCCATCAAGACTGGAACACCTATATCTTCAATCTAGGCCGCAATGAAGTGCGCGGCTTCCTGATCGGAAGCGCGCTGCATTGGCTGGAGCATTACCATGTCGACGGTCTTCGCATGGATGCCGTCGCTTCGATGCTCTACCGCGATTACAGCCGCAAGCAGGGCCAGTGGGTGCCGAACCAATATGGCGGACGTGAGAACCTGGAATCAGTGTCCTTCATCCAGGAACTGTCACGCGAAATGCGTAGCCGCTGCCCGGGCACTTTGCTGATCGCCGAGGAAAGCACGTCCTGGCCCGGCGTCAGCCATCCGGTCGAGAACGGTGGTCTGGGCTTCGACTATAAGTGGAACATGGGCTGGATGCATGACAGCCTGGGCTACATGGAGGAGGCCAGCATCAATCGCCGCTGGCATCATGACAGCCTGACTTTCGGCCTCGTCTATGCCTTTTCCGAGAAGTTCGTGCTGCCACTGTCGCATGATGAGGTCGTCTACGGCAAAGGCTCGCTCATCAACAAAATGCCCGGGGATCGCTGGCAGAAATTCGCCAATCTGCGCGCCTATTTCGGCTTCATGTGGACCCATCCTGGCAAGAAGCTGATGTTCATGGGCGGCGAAATCGCGCAGGAGCGCGAATGGAACCACGATCGTCCCTTGGATTGGTGGGTGCTGGATCAAGATGATCACGCCGGCGTTCACCGCCTGATGCGCGACCTCAATCTTCTGTATCGCGACCATGCGGCGCTGCATCGGCATGATTGCGATCCGTCGGGCTTCCGTTGGGTGGTGCTGCATGACCGCGAGCAAAGCGTTTTCGCCTATTTGCGTCAGGGTGACGAGGGCGATGCGCCGATGCTGGTCGTGTGCAATTTCACGCCCGTACCGCGCTATGGCTATCGCCTTGGCGTGCCGCGCTCCGGCGTATGGCACGAGGTGCTGAACACGGACGCCCTGAATTATGGCGGATCGAATGTCGGCAATGGCGGATCTGTTTCCGCCGAGGACACGCCCTGGGGCGAGTTCCCGTGCTCGGTGTCGCTCGTTCTTCCGCCGCTATCGACGGTCGTCTTCAAGGCGGGTTGATCATCATCGTCATCCGCGCATCACGTGCGCGGATGACGGCTCTCTTCGAAGCAGTTACGGCGCGGGTGCCGTCGTCTGAGTCGTTGTGGTGCTGGAGGTTGCCGGGCTGAACAAGGTCGGCGGCGTTGTGGTCGTGGTCTTTTCAGTCGTGGTCGTGCTGGAGGCGCTGTTGTCGGGCGGTGCCGAGAAGACGCATCCGCCCAATGCCAAAGTGCCGCCAAGAAGCGAAAGACCCAGGGCGAGGCGCGTGCCGAATTTATGGCTGATCATCATCATTCTCCAGTGGAAAGGGTTATTGGCCGACGGTGGTCGTCGTCGTCTTTTCGGTCGTCGTGACAGTCGGTGGGGGCGGCGGCGGCTGCACAACCGTCGTGGTCGAGCTTTGCGAGACGGTGCCATTCGCGTTCCCGTAGGTCGTCTGCTGGGAAGTTGACGTGTCACCGGCGCCGTCATCGGTCTTCTTGATCGTCGTCGTGCTCAGTGTCCCGGACGGCGGCGGTACCGGGGCGGGCACAGCCGTCGTGGTGGTGGACTGATAGGTCGTCTGCGCCATCGCGGCACCGGTCATCAGACCGAAGGCGACAGCCGTGGGCAGAAGGTATTTGCGTATCATGGTGTCTCCCATTGTCAGTGGAGGTCGATTGACCTCGAGACCGGAAACACAAGTGTAGCCAGGCGTCGTTTCTTCAAGGGACCAGTGTTAAATGAAGTTTCGTCGGGGCTGTGTAATTACGGCCCAAATGAGGCATTGTAACGAGCCACCGTCTTCTTGCTCCCCGCCTTCACCAATCCGCTATAGGCGTCGTTGACTGTTGTGAAGACACGAGGATCGGCTGACAGGTCGTCACCGAAGATGCGCCGCTGATCAAGGATGCCGCGGAGATCGAGAGCCGCGAGTGTGTCCGCCATCGGGTCCCGCACGTCGATCGTCCCGCCGTTTTCGTCGGTGCCGCCGACATAACGCGCCCAACCGGCGATCACGAGCGCGAGAGCATCGATCGGCAAGTCGCGCGACAGCCTTTCGCGCAGCGTGCCGAGAAGCCGCTGCGGCAGCTTCTGCGACCCATCCATAGCAATCTGCCAGGTGCGATGACGGATCGCCGGATTGCTGAAGCGGGCCTGTAGGGCCGCGACATAGGCGAGCAGGTCCGTCTCCGGCGGTGGCGGCACCACGGGCACAATCTCCTCCCGCCACAGCCGTTCCACGAATTGCGCGAAGACGGGGTCCGCCATCGCATCGGCGATCGTTTCATGCCCCGCGAGATAGCCGAGATAGGCGAGGGCGGAATGGGCGCCGTTCAGCAGGCGCAGCTTCATATGTTCGAAGGGTTCCACGTCCCGCACGAATTGCGCGCCGCCGGCTTCCCAATGCGGCCGGGCGCCGCCCACGAAGTCATCTTCGATCACCCACTGCCGGAACGGCTCATGCACTACGGGTGCGGCATCGGCGAAGCCGGTCAGCGCCTGCGCTTCCGCGACATCGGCGGGCGTCGTCGCCGGCACGATGCGATCGACCATGCTGCACGGAAAGCGCCCGTGTTCGGCGATCCAGGCGGCGAGGGAGGGGGCACGGTGAGAAGCGAAGGCTGTTACGAGCTTCGCCACAATGCGGCCATTGGCGGGCAGGTTGTCGCAGCACAACACGGTGAAGGGCGGCAGCCGTGCCTGCCGCCGCAGGCGCAGCGCCTCGACAATGAAGCCGATGGCGCCGCGCGGGGTGGCCGGGTTTTCGAGGTCATGGACGATGGTCGGATGCGCGAGGTTGAGGTCGCCCGTCGCGGGGTCGTGGCAATAGCCTTTTTCGGTGATGGTGAGGGTCACGATGCGGGTGGCGGGATCGGCCATGGCGGCCAGGACGGCACCGGGATCTTCGGGCGCGACAAGCAAACCGGTCAGGCAGGTGACGATGCGCGCCGTGGCCCCCGCGGGACCCTTCTCGATGGCGGTGTAGAGACAATCCTGCGGCGCCAATAGATCGCGTTGGTCCGGCCGCTGCAGGCTTACGCCCAGGATGCCCCAATCTGTCTCCGCCGCGTCTTCGGTATAGAGCGCCAGATGGGCACGGGCGAAGGCGCCGAGGCCGAGATGGACGATGCCCGTCCGCCAGGTATTGCCGCCCAGATTTGCCCGCGATAGCCGCATCATCAATCTCCGTGTCGCCGCGTCCTGATGGGGGTTTGCGCCCGCCATGGATCGGCTTCAAGCCATGCGCTAGGATCGATCGAGGCTTGGGGGAGAAAGACAATGTTCGTGGCCATGAACCGCTTTCGTGTGATCAAGACCGAGGTCTCGGCCTTCGAGGCCCGCTGGGTGGACCGCGACAGTCAGCTTCACACTGTGCCGGGCTTCCTGAGTTTCAACCTGCTGAAGGGACCGGAGCGGGAGGATCATATCCTGTATGCCTCGCATACGATCTGGGCCTCGCATGCCGAGTTCGAGGCCTGGACGAAGTCGGAGGCTTTCCGTGTCGCCCATGCCGGCGCCGGCGGCGCCAAGCCTTTGACGCTCGGGCACCCGGAGTTCGAAGGGTTCGAGACGGTCGGCGGCGCCGAGCGGGGTTAGGGAACAATCATCGAAACCGCATAGATCGTCACCCGCGCACGTGATGCGCGGGTCCATGGGCGCCCGTGGATGACGATGGTGACGCCAGCGATTGAGCCTAAGTCCCGGAGTTAATCGGCAATCCGCCGCAGCGTCTTCTGCATCAGCACGAGGTCGAGCCAGCGGTCGAACTTGCGGCCGACTTCCGGCAGACGACCCACGATGTCGAAGCCGAACTGCTCATGCAGGACGATCGACACCTCGTTATCGGCGGAGATCACGCCCATCATGACATGCATGCCGGCGTCGGTCGCATGATCGATCAGCGCCGCCAGCAAAGCGCGGCCGGCCCCCTGCCGGCGCTTGGTGGCATCGACATAGATCGAATGCTCGACCGTCAGGGCATAGCCGTCCCAGGCGCGAAAACTGCCATAGCTGGCGAAGCCCAGAACCTCATCGCCGTTTGCGGCGACCAGCACCGGCAACCCTGCCGCCGCACGGTCCGTCAACCATTGCTGGCGCGCTTCCAGCGTCGTCGGCTGCACATTCCAGCTCGATGTGGTGTTGAGGATCGCCTCGTTGGTGATGGCGAGGATCGCGGGCAGATCGGTCTCGGTCGCGTTACGAATCAGCATCGGTCTCTCTTCCCTTGGCGGCGCCTATTCGGCGGCCTGAGCAGCGCGATGTAAAGCGGGCGCCCGGCTGCCTGCCATCAGCCACTCGGACAGCCAGCGCGCGGCTGGCCCCAACACCCGATCGGCGCGATGGATCAGCGATATTTGCAACTCGATCGGGCCATAGGCATTCCCCCATTCCTCCGGCCGGATCTGGCACAGCCGGCGGGCGGCGAGGTCCGCCTCCACCATATGCAGCGGCATGCCGCCCCAGCCGAGGCCTCCGAGTAGCATGGCGTGTTTGGCGCCGAGGTCACCCAGACGCCAGTTACGGTTGGAGAGCACGCCATTGTCGCGATTGCCGGTGCGGCCGGAATGATCGGTCAGAACGAGTTGCACATGGTGCTGCAAGTCTTCGGTCGGGATCAGGCCGGTGAAGGCCGAAAGCGGGTGGCAGGGTGCGGCGACCGCCACCATGCCCACGGTCTGGATCGGGTGGGTGCTGAGGGTGGCATCCTGGGTCGCGAAGGTGAGCGAGACGCCGATGGTGCAGGTGCCGTCCACCACCAGATTCACGGTCGCGCCCATAGACGCCACATAGATGCGGGTCGGCACGGTTGGATAGCGCTCTCCGAAGACGCGCAAGGCATCAACGATGCGTGGCATGGGGAACATGGCGTCGATCACCATCGACAGCTCCGGCTCCAGCCCCTGGGTGATGCCGCGCGCCTGGTCCCACAAGGCATCGACCTCCCTCACGATCCGCGCGGCGCGGATGAGCAGCGCGGCGCCAGCTTCGGTGAGGACGGGCCGATAGCCCGACCGATCAAAGAGCATGGTGCCGAGCTGGTCTTCCATCTTTTGCACGGCATAGGTCACAGCCGATTGTGCGCGATTGAGGCGGCGGGCAGTGGCAGAAAAACTGCCCTCCTCTGCCACCGCCACGAAAACCTGCAACTGGTCGAGCGTTAGGCCATGGGATGTCATGGGGAAACTCTATCGAAAAATCGGATCATGTTGAGCGATATTTTATCAGTTTCTTGCGTTGCAGCACAATTGTAGACGGTCCTTCAGTAATTTGAATGGGACGTGTCATGACCCAAGTGCTCCTTATCCAAAGCAGTTCGAACCTCGCCAGTTCCGTGAGCCGCGAGCTGTCCGAGACTTATGTGAAGGACTATGTGGCGGCGCATGCCGGCACCAGCATGATCACGCGCGACCTGATTGCCTCGCCGATTCCGCATCTTGGCGTCGATCTTCTCGGCGGCATGTTCGGCAAGCCGGAAGAGCTGACGGCGGCCCAGAAGACGGCCCTCGCACTCTCCGATGCTCTCGTCGAAGAAATCGAGGCCGCTTCCCTGATCGTCATCGGCGTGCCGATGTACAATTTCAGCATCCCCTCCGCGCTGAAGGCATGGATCGATCATGTCATCCGCTCTGGCCGCACCTTCCGCTACGGCGCGAGCGGCCCCGAGGGTCTCGTTTTCGGCAAGAAGCTGGTTCTGTTCCTGGCCAGCGGCGGCGTCTACTCCGAGGGTCCCTACAAGCCCTATGACTTTCAGGAGACCTATCTCCGCGCCATCCTGGGCTTCATCGGCATCACCGATGTCACGATCGTCCGGGCCGAGGGCCTGGCCATGGGCCCCGACGCCGCGACCAAAGCGGTGGCCGACGCACGTGCGCAAGTGGCCGCAATCTCCGCCTGATTTTACCCGTTTCGTCTTCCTAACTTTTATTGAGGACCACCCATGATCCGTCATCTTCTGCTCGGCGCCACGCTTGGCGCCGGCATTGCCGCCGCTGCCCTGTCTCCCGCCATCGCCCAGGTCGCGACCACGGTCGCCGCCAAGGTTCCGGCTGGCGCTTACTCGGTCGAGCCGTATCACACGCGCATCCTCTTCAGCGTGTCGCATATGGGCTTCACCACCTGGTACGGTGACTTCACCACTGCCAGCGGCAGCCTGAATTTCGACTCTAAGATGCCCAGCAAGAGCGCGCTGTCGATCAGCTTCCCGACCGCCAGCATCTCGACCACGAACCCCAAGCTGGACGGCGAGTTGAAGAGCCCGATGTGGTTCGATGCCACGCAGTTCCCGACCATTACCTTCAAGTCGACCAAGATCACGCTGCTCGGCCATGACGAGGGCAAGATCACCGGCGACCTGACCTTCCACGGCGTCACCAAGCCGGTCACGCTGACGGCGCATTTCAATGGCGGCGGCGTCAACCCGCTCGACAAGAAATACACCATCGGGTTCGACGCGACCGGCACGATTTCGCGCGCCGAATTCGGCGTGAAGACTTACGAGCCGCTGATCGGCGACAGCGTGAAGCTGATGCTGAGCGGCGCTTTTGAGGCGCAGAGCTAAGTCTTTTCGGCCCTAGCAGGAAAGGCGATCATCGATGTCCGCTCACGGAAGTTATCAAAAGCCGGCGCGCTACACGATGGTCGCCATTCTGTTGCATTGGCTGATCGCCCTCGGCATCTCGGCCCTGATCGTCATCGGGTTGGTGATGACACAGCTGAAGATTTCGCAGACTTTGGAATGGAAGCTGTTCCAGCTCCACAAGTCGATCGGCATCACCGTCTTGCTGCTGGTGGTGCTTCGCATTCTATGGCGGTTCACCCATCGCCCGCCGCCGCTGCCAGCTGAGGTGCCCGCGCTCGGTCGGGGCGCCGCCCATGGCGTGCATTGGCTGCTTTATCTGTTGATGATCGGCATGCCGTTGACGGGATGGGCGGTCGTCTCCAGCTCCCCGTTCAACCTGCCGACCGTGCTCTATAACCTTGTGCCCTGGCCCGATCTGCCGATCCTGCCGACGCTCGCGAATAAGGCCGCAGTGTCGCATGTGCTGGGCTGGGTCCACGCCTACGGCTCCTGGATTCTGATCGGCGTGCTCGTGGTTCATATCGGGGCCGCGCTGCAGCATCACTTCATCAAGCGCGATACCATTCTCGGGCGAATGATTCCGGGTCTGGGCCGCCGCGCATAGCGTTAAGGATCGGTGTCATGAAGCTCACCCACGCTGTTGTCGTTGCCCTTTTGCTCGGCGGTACGGCTTCGGCCCAGGCCGCGACCTGGACCGTCGATCCCGCCAAAAGCCACCTCGGTTTCACCGGCTCGCAGAGCGGCACGCCCTTCAAGGGCAGCTTCGGCAAGTTCGCGGGCACGATCGTTTTCGATCCGGCCAATCCTGGCGCCGGGCATGCCGACATCACCATTGACACGGCGAGTGCCAGCACCGGCGACCAGCAGAAAGACAGCGCCATGCCGGGCGATGACTGGTTCGCGGCGGCGAAATTCCCTCAGGCGCGTTTCGTGGCGAGCAGCTTCAAATCCACGGGTGCCGGCGCCTATGAGGCGGTCGGCACGTTGAGCATTCGCGGCCTGTCCAAGCCGGTCATCCTGCCGTTCACCTTGGCGATCACCGGTGACGCTGCGAAAGCAGATGGGAAGGTCCAGCTGATTCGCACCGATTACGGTGTCGGCCAGGGCGCCTGGACGACGGCGCAATACGTGGCGCTGGAAGTTGCCGTGGACGTCGATATCGTGGCGACGAAGACGGCGCGGTAACGGCGGATAACGCTGCGCTCATCCGCCAATAGGACAGGCCGTTACGCCTGCGTCTCGCCCACGCCCATCTTCAGCGCCGCGATCTGCACGCAGCGCTCGAACACATCCAACGCGTCGAAGACCCGGTCCATGCCGTCCTCCGGCAGGACCATCGGATGTCCACCCGCCAGAACTGCGCCCGGAACCATTAGATTGTCCGGCAGGCCGAAATGCTCGACCGTCAGATGCGGCATCGGGTCTGGAATAGCCGAGACATGGGCCCGGCTGCGCGCATCGAAGAGCGTCGCGGTATTGGAATAGCCGAAGATCGGCTTGCCCCGGCCGAGAAACCAGCCGATTTCCACGAGCGTCCCGGCATCGGCAGAAGCGCCGCGAAACGGCGTCAGATTGGCGATGATGATGTCCGCAGCTTCCATCATCGCGACGTCCTTGCGGAAGATCGTGAGGCCGGCCTCGCTGCTCTCCATGGTCGCGAGGCTCTCGATATCCTCGTTCAGCGGCGGCTGACCGCGCAGCCCATATTGGGCACAAATCTCCACCTTGCGCCGCGCATGCTCGCGCGCATTCGGCAGGAAGACATCGGGACCGGCGAGATACACGGTGATCATGCCCCGACCATGCCCGCCTCGCCGGTCGCTCGCAAGACGTCAGGACTTTCGGTTCGCCACCAGATCGTCGACCACCGCCGGGTCGGCGAGCGTCGAAGTATCGCCTAGGCTATCGATCTCATTGGCGGCGATCTTGCGCAGGATGCGCCGCATGATCTTGCCGCTCCGCGTCTTGGGCAGGCCCGGCGCCCATTGGATCACATCTGGCACGGCGATGGCGCCGATATCCTTGCGCACCCAGGCCGACAATTCCTTGAGCAGGGCGTCACTCGGCTCGATGCCGCGCTTGAGGGTGACGTAGGCGTAGATGCCCTGGCCCTTCACGTCATGCGGGAAACCAACCACGGCGGCCTCGGCGACATCCGCGTGGCCGTCCAGCGCGCTCTCGACCTCGGCCGTACCCATGCGGTGGCCGGAGACGTTGATGACGTCATCGACGCGGCCGGTGATCCAGTAATAGCCATCGGCATCGCGGCGGGCACCGTCACCGGTGAAGTAGTATCCCGGGTAGGTGCTGAAATAGGTTTGGATGAAGCGGGCATGATCACCGAAGACGGTGCGCATCTGGCCCGGCCAGCTATCGGCGATGCAGAGATAGCCATCTGCCGCACCCTCCAGAGGGTGACCCTCGGCATCGACGATGACGGGCTGCACGCCGGGCATGGGCAGGGTCGCAGAGCCCGGCTTCAGTGCCATGCCCGGAACCGGGCTGATCAGGATGCCGCCGGTCTCGGTCTGCCACCAGCTATCGACGATGGGGCAGCGACCTTCGCCGACGACCGTGTTGTACCAATGCCAGGCCTCGGGGTTGATCGGCTCGCCCACAGAACCGAGCAGCCGCAGGCTGCTGCGCTTGCTGCGCTTCACCGGCGCATCGCCATCCCGCATCAGGGCGCGGATGGCGGTGGGTGCGGTATAGAAGATCTCGACCTGATGCTTATCGACGATCTCCCACAGCCGCCCGCTGTCGGGATAGGTCGGCACGCCTTCGAACATCAGCGTCGTCGCGCCATTCGCGAGCGGCCCATAGACGATATAGGTGTGGCCGGTGACCCAGCCCACATCGGCAGTACACCAGAACACTTCGCCGGGCCGGTAATCGAAGACCAGCTCATGGGTCAGGCTCGCCCAGACCATGTAGCCGCCGGTGGTGTGAAGGACGCCCTTGGGGCTGCCGGTGCTGCCCGAGGTATAGAGGATGAACAGCGGGTCCTCGGCATTCATCTCCTCCGGCGGGCAATCGGGGGAGGCGGCCGCCACCAGCGCGGCATAGTCATGGTCGCGTCCCTCGATCATCGGCACCTTAGTACCGGTAACGGCGACCACGACCACGGCGGTGACGTTCGGGCAGGATTTCAGCGCCTCATCCGCATTGGCCTTGAGGGGCACGCGCTTGCCGGCGCGGCGGCCTTCGTCAGCCGTGATCAGCACGGTCGATTTGCAATCGAGCATGCGACCCGACAGGCTGAGCGGGGAGAAGCCGCCGAAGACCACGGAATGCACGGCGCCGACGCGGGCGCAGGCGAGCATCGCTACCGCCGCCTCGATCACCATAGGCAGATAGATAGTGACCCGGTCGCCCTTATGGACGCCGAGCGCCTTCAGGCCATTGGCGAGGCGGCAGACCCTTTCGTGCAAGTCGCAATAGGTGATGCTGGCCGAGGTGCCGGGCTCATCGCCTTCCCAGATGATCGCGGTTTGGTCACCCCGCACAGCCAGATGCCGGTCGAGGCAGGAGACGCTGGCATTCAGCGTGCCGTCTTCGAACCACTTGATCGACACGTCACCCGTAAAGCTGGTGTTCTTGATCTTGGTCGGCTCGGCCATCCAGGCGACGCGCGCCAGGGCTTCCCGCTTCCAAAAGGCGTCCGGTGCGGCAGCGACGGCGGCGCGCATCGCGGCAATTCGGTCGGCGCTCTCGCTCAGGCGAGGGGAAAGCGGCGCGGACATGGTGGCGTGATCGTCTGGCATGACGTGGTCCTCCGTCGGTCACGGCGCGGGGCGGCGCCTGCGCAAGCTCCGGCTCTGCGGGCCGGTTTCCCCGAAGGTCCGAGCCATCGGGCGCGAAGTCAAACGCTTTTCAGGCAGAGCTTAAGGGTGTCCGCTATGGGCGAAGCCGCGCAAGGCCGAGACGATGGCGGAAAATTCCTCCGCGATGCGGTCGCTCACGGCGCGTCCACGCAGATAGCCGTGGATCAGGCCGGTGCCAGGATGCAGGCTGGCCGCGACGCCTGACCCGCGGAGCGCGGCCGCATAGTCATGCGAATCCTCCGCGAGAGGATCGATGTCGGCCACGAAAATGGCGGCGGGTGGCAGGCCTGAGAAGTCTCGCGTGGCGAGCGGCGCCAGTTCCGGATCATCCGTCACCACCGGCGGCCCGCCAGCATAGAGCCTGCGATAGCCGGCAAGGCTCGCGGCGGGCAGCAAAGGCGCATCTTCCTTCGGGCCGCCAATCGCCCGCCGGCAATCCGGATGCAGCATCGGGTAGATCAGCACCTGCGCCCAAGGCATCGGCTTACCCTTCCGACGCAGCCGCAGGCAGAGTGCCACCGCGAGGGTGGCGCCGGCACTGTCCCCGGCCACGATCACCGCCTGATGGGAGTCCAGAAGGTCGTCATAGGCGGCCTCAGCATCGTCGAGCGCGGCGGGGTAGCGGTTCTCGGGCGACAGACGGTAATCCAGCGCGGCCACCGCCACTTCGGCGCCGGCGGCGAGGTCCGCGCAGATGCTGTCATGGCTGTCGAGACCGCCGACCACGAAGCCACCACCGTGGAAGTACAGCACGACGCGATGCGGTATGGCATCCGGCGTTGTGTAGCTGCGCACGCGCAATTCGCGCGTCGGATTCTGGGCGTGCAGGATGCCGTCCATGGCCCGCAGGCCCGGTGGATACGGCCGCGCATAGGCCGCGCACATCCGGTCATAGGCGGCGCGGATCACGGGGGCCGGCGCATCGGGCGGCACGCCGGCCGAGAAGCTGTCGGTCTTGCGGATGAAGGCCTTCACCTGACTGTCCAGGTCGAAACTGGTCATCGGACGCTCCCCGGTTCTTCAGTCGGACGTCGCATTTCCGCCGGTTTTGATCTTATAGGCCATTCCGAGTTCGACTTCGCCGATTGCCTGCTGCGTCAGGTGAAGCGCCGCCTGCACATGGCCGGCCTTGTCGGGGGTCGCGAGGCCCAGGTGCTGGGCGGCGTCATTCAGCGATTGCAGCGCCGCGTTCATATGGCCCTGGTGATGCACGGCGCAGCCGGCGAGCGTACCGCCGCTGATGAAGGCGACCGCAATGACGACCCGCCTCATGGCGACACTGCCCGGATTTGGGCTTCGGCTTGGGCGATGAGGGCGATGGCCTTTTGCGGATGGCCGCCCTTGTTGTCGCTGGTCTGCGCCAGGAAGCCGCTGGCATCGTTGAGGGCGGACAGCGCCTGGGCCAGTTGCGGTTCGTCGGCGACGGCCGTCACAGCCAATCCGCCGCCCGCGAAGGCCCCAACCACCATCAAAGCCAAATGCCATTGCCTGCCCATCTACCCCGCCTCCGCTTG
The DNA here is from genome assembly GCF_030252425.1 of Acidisoma sp. PAMC 29798. Taxonomy (GTDB): domain Bacteria; phylum Pseudomonadota; class Alphaproteobacteria; order Acetobacterales; family Acetobacteraceae; genus Acidisoma; species Acidisoma cladoniae. Next base: position 4,482,113 of record NZ_CP126994.1, read on the forward strand.
CGACTCGTCAGCGGCAGGATAGCGGCATTGCGCATTCATACCAAAGGGTTACTGGCCCGTGTTCCACTGCCGAGCCGATCTGTCAGAAGTGCTCAAGAACAGAGCCTCCCGCTCGTCAGACGCCGCTGATATAGTTCGTCAGGCTGTTGACCTCGTGCAGACGGATGTTGAGTTCCGCCTTCACCACGTCGCCGATGCTGATCAAACCGACCAGTTTGTCGCCTTCAAAGACCGGAAGATAGCGCACACGATGGTCGGTCATGATCTGCATCGCATCCTCCAGCGACGCGTCTGCGCTTACGCGATATTGAGTCGGCCTCATCGCATGATCCGCGCGCATCGCGCGAACCCCGCTGGGATTGAGCGCCATCGCGCGTACGATGCCACGCTCGGACAGCACGCCGAGCAGCTTGCTTCCCTCCATGACCAGGACGGCGCCGATCGTGTTCTCGTGCAGAATCTGGGTGACATCGCTGACCGGGGTATTCGACGAAACGCTGATGAGGTTTTTGCTCTTAGTGGCAAGAATGGACGAGACCAGCACGGTGAGACCTCCCTTTTTTTATTGGCCCAGACTTTAGCAGCCCGTGGCCCCGATTGCAGCCAATTTAACGGAATTCGCGTCGATCATTTGACTTCAGGCAGTTGGCATCAGGAGACTGTGATCAGCCGACTTCGTCAAGCGCTCAGGCGAACTGCATCGCGACGCTGCGCCAGTGAGTGTAGAAATCAATGATCTTGAGCCCCTGTTCCGGCAGGCCAAGGCCCGATCCCTTCCAGCCCCCGAAGGGCGCATGCATTTCCACCCCCGCCGTGGGGAGATTGACGCCGACCACGCCAGACTCGACGCCGCGTGCAAAGCGATGCGCGGCCTCAAGGTCGTGGGTCATGATGGTATTGCTGAGGCCATAGCCGGTGCCGTTGACGGCCGTGATGGCCTGTTCCAAACCATCCACGGGAATGAGCACCACAACGGGTCCGAAGATCTCCTCCTGCGCAAGGGGTGCGTCTGCGGCGACATCGGCAAAGACGGTGGGCGTGATGAAATAGCCGCCGTCGTCCGGCCGCGCGGCCCCGCCGGCCGCGACATGCAGGCCCGCCGCGATACCGGCTTGGATATGCTGGCGGATTTTGCCGAACTGGCGGTCATCCACCACGGGGCCCAGGAAGGTTTCGGGCGCCATGGGGTCACCCACCACAAGCCCGCGTGCCCGCGTGACGAAGGCATCGGTAAAGGCCTCGGCCACGGCGCGGTCTACCAAGACCCGGCTGGTCGCCGTGCATTTCTGGCCGGCGCTGCGGAATGCACCTTCGGTCGCGATCAAAACCGCCTTGTCGATGTCGGCGGCTGAATGGACATAGAGCGCGTTCTTGCCGCCCATCTCGCATTGTGCCCGCGCCAGCCGGCCGGACACCTCCCGGTAGATCGATTGGCCCACGGGCGTCGACCCGGTGAAGGAGATGGCGGGCAGCTGCGGATGCCGCACGATGGCCGCGCCGACATCCGCACCACCATGCACGAGGTTGACCACACCATCCGGCAAGCCCGCTTCCAGCAACGCATCCATTACCGCCTGGGAACACAACGGGTGATGCGGCGCGGGCTTCCACACCACGGTATTGCCGGTCACCAGGGCGGGGCCGAGCTTCCAGCAGGGAATCGAAAAGGGAAAGTTCCAGGGTGTGACGAGGCCCACGGCGCCCAGCGGTTCGCGCAGCGTGTAGTAATGGACATTGGGTCTGCCTGAATGCAGCGTCTCCCCCGCCGGGCGCTGGGCTTCGGCGGCGTAGAATTGCAGCACCTTTCCGGCATAGCCGAGTTCCCCGATGGCCTCGGGCAGGGGCTTGCCCATCTCCCGCGTCATCAAGGCGCCCAGTTCGGCCGCGCGACTGACGATCAGGGCCCCCGCCTTGGCGAGAATCTCGGCGCGCTGAATGGCGCCGCGATCGCGCCAGGCCGGAAAGGCCGCACGTGCCGCCTGCACAGCGTGCTCGACCTCCTCGGCTGACGAAAATGCATAGTCAGACACGACATCGCTGAGATTCGAGGGATTGAGAGCCCGGTAACGCTCGTCACCCGAAGGGGTCGTGCGGCGGCCGCCGATGACATTAGCAATGGCAGTCATGGAATTTCTTCCCTCTTTTGATCGTGAGACTTAGGCCGCCTGGGCGTCGGCCAGGATCATATCCGCGGCCTTCTCACCGATCATGATGATGGCGGCATTGGTATTGGCGGAGATGAGGCGCGGCATGATCGATCCATCAACGACACGCAGCCCTTCCGCGCCATGCACCTTGAGGCTGGGGGAAACCACGGCGTCCGGCCCTGGCCCCATGATGCAGGTGCAGGTGGGGTGATAGATCGTGCTGCCCCGCTCGCGACAATAGGCCAGGAGGTCGGCATCGCTTGTGATGCCAGGTCCTGGCTCCGTCTCTTCCTTCAGATAGTCGCACATGGCCGGGGCATGAACGATGGCGCGCAGGCGGCGGAGCGCATCGATATTGGCCTGCCTGTCGGTTTGGCTCGCCAGGTAATTGACGCGAATTTCCGGCGCTGCGGCGGGATCGGCGCTCTTGATGCGTAGGCTGCCGCGACTCTCGGGCCGCAACTGACAGACCGACGCGGTAAAGGCGGAGTATGGATGCAGGGCTTCCCCCATCTTGTCGGTGCTGAAGGGAATGAAATGGACCTCGCAATCAGGCGTGGCATAGCGCTCATTGGTCTTGAAGATGGCCGTGCCCAGGCCCGCACTCGTCGTCAGGGGGCCTCGGCGATACATCAGGTATTCGAGGCCCATGCCAATGCGACGCAGCGGATGATGGTAGGCGTCGTTGATGGTCACCTTCTTCTTGGCCTTGAAGACCATGCGGACTTGCAGATGATCTTGCAAATTGGCGCCGACGCCCGGCGCATCCTGGATCACCGCAATGCCGTGTTCCTGCAGCAGGTCCGCCGGACCCCAGCCTGACAGTTGCAGAAGCTGCGGTGAGTTGATGGCGCCACCGGACAGGATGACCTCGCGACCCGCCATCACCCGCTTGATGCGGCCCTCATGCAGGAAGGACACGCCGGTCGCGCGCTTACCCTCGAACAGCACCGTCTGGGCCATCGCATAGGTCATGACGGTGAGATTGGCGCGCTTCATCGCCGGGCGCAGGAACGCCACGGCGGCGCTACACCGGCGGCCCCGGCGGGAGGTGGTCTGGAAATAGCCAGCGCCTTCCTGGCTCTCGCCGTTGAAATCCTCATTGCGCTGCAAGCCGGTCTCGGCGGCCGCCCGAATGAAGGCCTCGACCAGTTCATGGGGCGCCGGAGGATCGGAGACGGCGAGAGGACCGCCCACGCCGTGATAGGCATCCGCGCCGCGCTGATGATCTTCGGATTTCTTGAAATAGGGCAAGACATCGTCATAGGACCAGCCGGTATTGCCGAGCTGGCGCCACAGGTCGAAGTCTTCCTTCTGGCCGCGCAGATAAACCAACCCGTTGATGGAACTTGATCCGCCCAAAACCTTGCCGCGTGGCTGGAAGATGCGGCGATTGTTGAGTTCGGGTTCGGGCTCTGTGTGGTACATCCAGTTGTAGCGCACGTCCTTGAACAGCCTGCCATAGCCTATGGGAATGTGGATCCAGATATTGTTGTCTGGGCCGCCGGCCTCCAGCAGCAGCACGCGGTGCCGCCCCGATGCCGTGAGACGGTTCGCGAGCACGCAGCCAGCCGATCCGGCGCCGACAATGACATAGTCGAAGACCTTGGGGTCTTCGGGCTGGCTTTTTGCCAAGTCTTATGTCCTCCCTCTATCGACGCCGTGTTTACGCCCGCGCGTCTCGTGGGTACGAGCGCCAGCCGCCATGCGCCGCCTTAAAGGCCTGAAGCGCGGGCTGCATGTGCTGCACACACAAGGTTTCGAAACCCACGCGGTCGCCTGCTTCCATGGCATTGATGATCTGGACGTGTTCCTGTCGCGACTTTTCCGCGAGTTCCGGCGTGGCGATGGCATAGCAATGAATGGCGGCGGTCTTGACCCAGTAATGCTGTATCAAGTCCGCGAGGTGACGATTGCGGCAGGCGCCGAAGATCATCTGGTGGAAGCTATCATTGGCGACCGAGGCGGCATTGAGGTCACCCGCCTCACCGCAGCGGATATAGGTGTCATTGACGGCGCGAAGTTGCGTGATCCATGCAGGATCGGCGGGCAAGGGAATGCGCTGCGCCGCCTGCTGTTGCAAAATGCTGCGTATTTCATAAAGCGCATCCACTTCCTCTGCCGAATAGTCGCTGACGACGGCGCCACGGTTTTGCCGACGCTGGATCAGCCCGGCGCGATCGAGCTCTTCGAAGGCCGCGCGAATGACATGGCGACCGACCGAGAAACGGTCGCTGAGTTCTTCTTCCACCAGGCGTTCGCGGGGTTTGAGGCGACCGAAGACGATATCGTGTTGCAAGGCGCTGACCACCGACATGACACGTTGATCGCCGGCTTTGCCAGCGCGGCCCGCCATGTCTTCGACTTTGGCATTGTCCATGCGGTCCATCCCCAAGGCGACTAAACGCTTCCCCACTCGTTTGGTCAACGGGATTGTTGACAAGATTGATTGCAACTTTGATAACGGGGCTTCGCGCGCCAATAAGGATAACGGATGACCATCACGACCACGACGGCCGCTGCGTGATGCATGATTTCTGCGTCATCGGTGGCGGCATCGTGGGCCTCGCGACGGCGCTGGAACTGGTGCGCCTGGAACCTGGGGCGCGTATCGTGCTCCTGGAAAAGGAGCGCGACCTTGCCGTTCACCAGACCGGCCACAATAGCGGCGTCATCCATGCGGGGATTTATTACAAGCCTGGCAGCCTGAAGGCCGATCTTTGCCGACGGGGGGCGCAGGCGACAAAAACCTATTGCCGCCAACACAACATCCCCTTCGCGACGCCCGGTAAGCTTGTCGTGGCAACCAGCGAGATCGAGATGGAGCGGCTGCGCGCGTTGGAGATCAATGCCCAGCAGAACGGCATCGTGGTGGAACCGCTGGACGCCGCGGCGCTGCGACGGCGGGAACCCAATGTGCGGGGCCTCGGCGCCTTGTTCGTGCGGGATAGTGGTATCGTCAATTACCGCCTTGTCTGCGCTGCCATGGCCGAGGATTTGCGTGCGGCGGGCGGCGTTATTGAACTCGACACGCGTGTCGATGGCATTGCGGAAGATGCCGATGGGGTCACCATCCGCGCCGGGGAACGCCACTGGGTCGCGCGCAAACTCGTAGTCTGCGCAGGTTTGCAGTCAGACCGGCTGGCGCGCCTCGCGGGTCTGCCGATCACGCATCAGGTGATCCCCTTCCGGGGTGAATATTATCTGGTCCGTCCGGAAAAGAGCGGCATCCTGAGGCATATGATTTATCCGGTGCCCGACCCGGATCTGCCCTTCCTCGGCATTCACCTGACGCCCATGATCGGCGGTGCGCTGACCGTCGGGCCCAATGCCGTACTCGGCATGGCGCGCGAAGGCTATGGCCGCTTCGCCGTCGATATCCGGGACATGCTGACCTATCTGCGCTTTCCCGGATTCTGGAGAGTGGTCGGCCAGAATCTGCGCTCTGGCACGGCCGAGCTTCGCAACAGCCTGTCCAAGGCGCATTACCTGGCGCAGTGCCAAAAATATTGTCCAGACCTCCAGGAAAGCGATCTTCTGCCGTATGAGGCCGGCATTCGTGCCCAGGCCGTGATGAAGGACGGTACGCTGGTGCATGATTTTCTGTTCCTCAATACGGACCGGATGCTGCACGTCTGCAACGCGCCGTCTCCAGCGGCGACCTCCGCCATTCCCATCGGCGAAATGATCGCGCGACGCTGCGTCGGCGCCAGCAATCATCCGGTTTCCTGAGGATGCCCATGTTCAAACTCGACGGTCGTGTGGCGCTCGTCACCGGCGGCAATGGCGGTATCGGCCTCGCGATGGCGCGCGGATTGGCCCAGGCTGGGGCCGATATCGTCCTGACCGGTCGGGACGCCACCAAAGGCGACGCGGCGAGGGCGGAGATTGCAGCGCTTGGCCGTTCGGCCGCCTTCATCATGGGTGACCTCGGCACGGCGGAGGGGTGTGCGGCCTTGATGGAAGGCGCCATGCAGGCTTTCGGCCGGATCGATATCCTTATCAACAATGCCGGCATCGCCGCGCGCCGACGGCCGGAAGATCTGTCCATCGAGGAATGGAACGGCGTCATTGCCACCAACCTCACCTCGGCCTTCGTCTGCTCGCAGAAAGCCTATCCCTTCATGCAGCGCCAGGGCGGCGGCAAGATCATCAATATCGGCTCGATGCTGTCCCTGTTCGGCACCAGCTTCGGGGCCGCCTATGGCGCAAGCAAGGGCGGCCTTGTGCAGCTCACGCGGTCACTCGCGGTCGCCTGGGCCGCCGACAATATCCAAGTCAACGCGGTGTTGCCCGGTTGGATTGCGACCGAGATGGGCCAGGCCGCGCGGGCGCAGATCGGCGGCCTGGATGAGCGTGTGACGACGCGCACGCCCGCAGGCCGCTGGGGGGACCCCGCAGACCTTGCCGGCGTCGCGGTGTTCCTGGCCAGTGCCGCGTCGGATTACGTGACCGGCGTTTCCATTCCCGTCGATGGCGGGTTTTCCATCGCCGGGTGACGGGCCGAAGCGCTGGACTTTTGAGTTCGAGAGTGTTCAATCGAGGCCAGGGAAACCGCCCACAACATACCGCAGTGCACAATGCCTGCCATGATGACTGCCTTCGATGTTAAACAGACGCACGGGATCTTGCGGCGCCCGGAGCATCGCATCGACTCGACCAGCGATACGCTGGGCTGGGGGTCTCTCTATGCGTCCCGTCAAAGAGAACAACCCTACGAAGATAGCTTCGCGGCGGTCGATGATCATCTGATCATCTTGCATCTCGACGGGCCTGTCGAAGTCGAGCGGCATATCGGCTTTGGCAAGCTCAAGCGCCGGGTGCCGCCCGGCGGCCAATTCATCCTGCCTGGCGGCACGGACTTTCGGGTGCGCCTCGCTCAGCCGCTGACCAGTGTCCATATCTATGTCCGCGACGCGATCCTGCGCGATGTCGCGGCGGAGGTCTTTCGCGGTGACCCGGCCCATGCCGAAATACAACCCTGCCTGGGTGAGTTGGATCCGGTGATCGAGGATCTGGCCCGCGCCGCGAGCCACTTGCTCGCGGACCGTGACCCAGAGTCTGTGCTCATGGCGGATTATTTGGCGCATGCCCTGGCGCTTCGTCTTCTGTCGCGCAACCTCGGCCATGCCCGCATTGAGGAGGCATCGAAGGGTGTCCTGACGAGGGGCCAAAGGCGCCAGGTCTGCGACTATGTGCAGGCGCATCTCGCGCATCCGATCGGCCTTGCTGACCTCGCGGTGGTGGCTGGGCTCAGCCAGACGAGCTTTGCGCGGCTGTTCAAGCGCAGCTTGGGCGTCGCACCCTACCGCTACGTGCTTCTTGCGCGTCTTGACCACGCCAAGCGTTTGCTGAGCGGGTCCAACACATCCATCGCCGCCATCGCGCAGACCTGCGGCTTCACGCATCAGGAGCATCTGACACGGCTGTTTCATCGGGAGATCGGCACCACCCCCGCCGCGTACCGGCGCGGGACTGCATTCTAGAAAGCCGGTTTCGTGCAGACCGACGAACCGGATTGTGCAGGACGCGGGTGAAAGACCGCGTGCAGAGTCGCGCGCTGCGGGAGGAACGACAATGATCGAAACCGACGTCCTGATTGTCGGCAGTGGGCCGGCGGGCTCAACCGCCGCCCTTTTGCTCGCGACCTACGGCATAAAAACAGTCCTGGTCACCAAGTATCGGTGGCTCGCGGATACACCTCGTGCCCACATCACCAATCAGCGTGCGCTCGAAATCTTCCGCGACATGGGGATCGAGGAGGAGGTCAAGCGCCTCGCGGTCAAGCAGGAGTGGATGGGCAATACGGTCTTCTGCACGTCTATGGCCGGTGAGGAGATCGGCCGGATCCAGACCTGGGGCACGCATCCGCGCCGTCGCGCCGACTATACCTTGGCCAGTCCGACCACGATGTGCGACCTGCCGCAGAATTTGCTTGAGCCGATCCTGCTCGGCAATGCGGCGACACGCGGCGCGCGCGTGCGCTTCGATACGGAATACCTCGCACTGGCGCAGGATGCGGAGGGTGTCACCGCAACTGTGAGAGATCGCCTCAGCGGCGACACTTATCAGATCAGGGCGAAATATCTGATCGGTGCAGACGGCGGGCGCAGCAAGGTAGCCGAGGATATCGGCCTCCCCTTCGAGGGTAAGATGGGCGTCGGCGGCAGCATGAACATCGTGTTCGAGGCGGACCTGTCCCGCTATGTGGAGCACCGGCCGAGCGTACTCTACTGGGTCTTGCAGCCGGGCTCGAACATCGGCGGTATCGGCATGGGTTTGGTGCGCATGGTGCGCCCATGGAATGAATGGTTGATCGTCTGGGGCTATGACATCAACGAACCACCGCCCGAAGTCGATGATGCCATGGCAACCGAAGTGGCGCATCGCCTGATCGGCGACAGTTCCATTCCCATCAAGATCAAATCGCATTCGGTCTGGACGGTGAACAATATGTTCGCCACGCGCTATGCCAGCGGCCGTGTCTTCTGCGTGGGGGATGCGGTGCATCGTCATCCGCCGTCGAACGGCCTCGGCTCCAATACCTCCGTTCAGGATGCCTATAACCTGGCCTGGAAGCTCGCCATGGTCATCCGCGGCACGGCGGCGCCTGCTTTGCTCGATAGCTACGATCAGGAACGCGCGCCCATCGGCCGCCAGATCGTGACCCGTGCCAATCAAAGCATCGAGGAATTTGGCCCGATCTTCGCGGCCCTCGGGCTGTTGAACACCGACGATCCCGACGTCATGCGCAAGCATATGGCGGACCGCAAGACGAATACGCCCGAGGCTGCCGAGCAGCGTGAAGCGCTGCGCAAGGCCATCGCCTTCAAGGACTATGAGTTCAACTGTCACGGCGTCGAACTCAATCAGCGCTACGCCTCCGTCGCGATCGTGCCAGACGCTATGACGGATCCCGGCTTTTCACGTGACCGGGAATTATATTACCAGCCGAGCACGCGATCCGGCGCGCATCTGCCACATGTATGGTTGCAGCGGAACGGCCGTCCCGTCTCCACCCTCGACGTGGTGGGCAAGGGGCGCTTCACCCTTCTCACCGGCATCGGCGGTGAGGCCTGGGTCGCCGCTGCCCATGCCGCGCGCCAGGCCTTCGGTATCGACATCGCCGCCGTGGTGATCGGCCCGGACCGCGATTATGAGGATCTCTACGGAAGCTGGGCGGAGCTGCGTGACATCGCCGAGGCCGGTTGCCTGCTCATCCGACCGGATATGCAGATTGCATGGCGCGCCAAGGCGGCCTCCGCCGAGGCTGAGCGTGATCTGTTCGCCGCGATCGGCAGCATCCTCGGGCGAACCGCAGATCAGGCCGTCGAACAGGCCGCGTGAATAAGAAGAAACCGGGAGAAACCCATGACCGCTCATCGCCTGACGCCCAGCCGACGCCACATCCTGCAAGGGTTTGGCGCGACAGCCCTGGCGGCGAGCCTGCCGCTGCGCGCCCACGCCGCCAAGCCTATCAAGATCGGCTATGTCAGTCCTGAAACGGGACCGCTTGCACCCTTCGGCGCAGCGGATGCCTTCGTCATCGCGGCACTTGGCGGCAAGCTCGCGGCGCATGGCATTACGCTGGAGGTGCGCGACAGCCAGTCCGACCCCAATCGCGCCAGCACCGTCGCCAATGACCTCATCAATGACGGCGTCTCGCTCATGCTGGTGTCTTCGACACCGGAAACCACCAATCCGGTGTCAGATCAATGTGAGTTGGCGGGCGTGCCCTGCGTCTCGACAGTGTCGCCCTGGCAGGCCTGGTTCTTCAATCGCGGCGGCAAGCCGGATGAGGGCTTCACCTATACCTACCATTTCTTCTGGGGTCTTGAGGATGTCATCGCGGTTTATACCGGCATGTGGGGGCAATTGCAGACCGACCGTGTTGTAGGCGCACTCTTTCCCAATGACGGCGATGGCAATGCCTGGGGCGATAAGGCGCATGGCTTTCCCGGCCCGCTTGCCGCTCAGCATTTCACGCTGATCGATCCTGGCCGCTTCCAGGATGGGTCCGCAGACTTCAGTGCGCAGATCAATGCCTTCAAAGCCGCGAAGGCCGAGATCGTCACCGGCGTCGTGATCCCCCCGGACTGGACGACCTTCTGGTCGCAGGCCTTGCAGCAAGGATTCAAGCCGCGCGTCGCGACCGTCGGTAAGGCACTTTTGTTTCCAGAAACCGTCAATGCGCTGGGTGCTGCTGGCAACAACCTCTCGACCGAAGTGTGGTGGACGCCGAACCATCCCTTCACCTCGTCCTTGACTGGACAAAGCGCCAAGGCCCTCGCCGCTGCCTATACCCAGAAGACGGCCAAGCAATGGACGCAGCCGATCGGTTTCGCCCATGCCCTGCTCGAAATCGCGGTCGATACCCTGGGCCGGGCAAGTGACCCGACCGACCGTGAGTCTGTGCTCGCAGCGCTGGTCAAGACGCGGCTCGATACCATCGTCGGGCCGATTGCCTGGGGCCAAGGTCCGGTCAAGAACGTCGCCAAGACGCCGCTCGTCGGCGGGCAGTGGCGGCTGACGCCTGGTGGCCCTTACCAGTTCGATCTCGTGATTACCGAAAACGCGGGGGCGCCGACCATCCCCGCCGGTGGCACGATGGCGCCGATCGCGTGAGCCCTGCGCTGCTCACGGTCACCGGTCTGAACAAGGCCTTTGGCGCATTGGTCGTGACCGATGATGTGTCATTGGAGGTGCGGGCAGGCGAAGCGATCGGCATTATCGGGCCGAACGGTGCGGGAAAGAGCACCTTGTTCAACCTCATCAGCGGCGACATCCGACCCGACACCGGCCGGATCCTGTTCGACGGGCAGGACATGACCACGCTTCAGCCCCATGCCCGCGCCGCGCGGGGCATCGGGCGTTCCTACCAAATTCCACGTCCCTTCGAGCGCATGAGCGTTTTGGAAAACCTTCTGGTCGGGGCGTCATTTGCCGGGCGCCAGCGGGTCGCTCATCCGCGCGCTTATTGCGGGGAGGTGCTGGCCCGTACCGGTCTCGCGGGCAAGGCCGCCGCGCAGGCCGGGACCTTGACCCTGTTGGAGCGCAAACGGTTGGAACTGGCCCGCGCCCTTGCGATATCTCCGCGCCTGCTCTTGCTCGATGAAATTGCGGGCGGGTTGACAGACCCTGAAGCGCATCTGCTGGTCGAGACCATTCGCGCCATTCACGCCGACGGCGTCGCCATCATCTGGATCGAGCATGTCTTGCATGCCCTGATCCCGGCAATCACCCGGCTGCTGGTGCTGAACTTCGGGCGGATCATCGCATCCGGTGATCCCCGCGCCGTCATGGCAAGCCCCCTCGCGCGCGAGACCTACCTCGGCATCGATGACATGGCCGTTGCGTGAGCAACCCTCTGCTCCAGGTCACCGGCCTCACCGCCTTTTATGGCGAGTTCCAGGCCCTGTTCGGCATAGACCTCACCCTTTTCGAGGGCGAAATCGTTGGGGTGATTGGCGCCAATGGCGCTGGGAAAACCACACTGCTGCGCGCCATCACCGGCCTGCTGCCGGCGCGGCCCGAGGCCATCACGCTGGCGGGATCGCCGATCGGCGGCATGCGCGCCGAAGGCATCCTGCGCCTCGGGATCGCCATGGTGCCGGAGGGTCGGAAGCTGTTTCCGTCGCTGTCGGTCGAGGAGAATCTGCGCCTGGGCGGCTATGCGCGTCGCCCCGGCGGATGGACGCTCGATCGTGTGCTGGACCTGTTTCCGATCCTGCGCGAGCGTCGGGGCGGGGCAGCCACAAAGCTTTCCGGTGGGCAGCAGCAGATGGTGGCGATCGGTCGCGCGCTGATGTCCAATCCGCGACTGCTGTTATGTGACGAGATCAGCCTCGGCCTCGCGCCGATGGTGATCGCCGATGTCTATGCGGCGCTGCCGTCGATCCGCGACTCCGGCACCAGCCGCCGATGTCTATGCGGCGCTGCCGTCGATCCGCGACTCCGGCACCAGCATCGTCATCGTCGAGCAGGACATCGCGCGGGTCATGCGGGCGACCGATCGGCTGTACTGCCTGCGGGAAGGTCATGTCGTTCTGCAAGGCACCAGCCGCGATCTGGATCGCGCTCAGATCGGGGACGCCTATTTCGGTGCCATCGCCGCAGGTGGCGCGGCATGACGGGTTGGATCGACATTGTCGCGCAGGGCATTCTCGTCGGCGGCTTCTATGCCTTGTTCGCGACCGGACTGTCCTTGATGTTCGGCGTCATGCGCTTGGTCAATCTCGCGCACGGAGACATCATCGTGCTGGCCGCCTTCTTGGCACTGGTGCTTGTGCAACAAGCCGGGATTCACCCCCTCCTTTGCCTGATCGCGATCGTGCCTGTGATGGCCGCCATCGGCTACGGCCTGCAGCGTTTCCTGCTCAACCGCACGCTAGGACGCGACATCCTGCCGCCGCTTTTGGTGACCTTCGGCCTGTCGATCGTCATTCAGAACGCGCTGCAACTGGTCTTCAGCGCCGATAGCCGCAAACTGCCGATGGGCGCTATGACCACGCGCGGCATCATGCTGATCCCCGGCGTGTCAGTCGGCATCTACCCCTTGGGGGTGCTGATCGCGGCCGTCGCCGTCATCGGCGGGTTGCAGGTCTTCCTGTATCGCACGCCAATCGGTGCGGCGCTGCGGGCAACATCGGATGATCCCGTCACGGTCCGGCTGATGGGCGTGGATAACCGGCACATGTATGCCGTCGCGACTATGCTGGCCTTTGCGGTCGCGGGCCTCGCAGGTGTGCTGATGGGCGGCTACACGAACTTCACGCCGGTCTCCGGGCCGCAACAACTGCTGTTTGGCTTCGAGGCGATTATCATCGGCGGCCTGGGCAATCTGTGGGGCACGCTGATTGGCGGCATGGTCCTCGGCGTGAGCCAAGCCATCGGTGCGGGTATCGATCCCGGCCTGCAAATCCTCGTCGGACACCTGGCCTTCCTGGCAATCCTGTTCGCGGCACCGCGTGGGCTGTTTCCCCGAATGGCTGATTAGGATGCGGGGCCGCTCGACGATCCTCTTCGCCGTCATTCTGCTCGCCTGCCTCGGTGCGCCGCTATTCGGCGGACCATCGACACGTCAGCTCGGCATCGAGTTCTCCACCACCCTGGCGCTAGCCACGCTGTGGAACCTGCTGGCGGGCTACGCCGGTGTCGTCTCTATCGGCCAGCAGGCCTATGTCGGTCTCGGTGGCTATGTCTTGTTCGCCCTCGTGGCACTGTTAGGGTTCCCGGTGGTCGCAGCACTGCCCCTCGCGGGTGTCGCCTGCGGTCTGATCGCGATCCCTTCGGCCCGATTGCTGTTTCGCCTGCGGGGGCCGCATTTCGCGATTGGGAGTTGGGTGCTGGCGGAGGTGTTCCGCCTTGCCATCGCTCAGGTCTCGGCGCTCGGCGGCGGTTCCGGCATGAGCCTGCCGATTCGTTCGATCCTCGCCATCAGCCATAGCCGCCCCGAGCGGTTGCTGTTGTTTTGCGCCTTCGCCGCAACCCTCGCGCTGGCGATCAGCCTGATGGTAGGGCTGCTGCTACGTTCCCGTCTCGGCCTTGGTCTGACGGCGATCCGGGATGCCGAGAGTGCGGCATCCAGCCTCGGTGTCGATGTCGCTTGGCTGAAGCGGGTGGTCTACGTGTTCGTGGCGGCCGCAACCGGCCTGGTGGGCGCGCTGTTGTTTTTGCAGAACGTGCGCATTTCGCCCGATGCGGCCTTCAGTGTGAATGATTGGACGGCGAACATCATCTTCATCGTGGTCATCGGCGGTATCGGCACGATGGAAGGCCCGTTGATCGGCTGTCTGGTGTTCTTTGCCTTTCGCGCGGCTTTTGCGGCTTACGGTGCCTGGTATCTCATCGGCCTCGGGTTGATCGCCATCGGCATGATGCTGGCGCGGCCGGATGGCATCGCGGGTTGGGTAAAAACCTCTGCGCCCAGAGCCAAATCCGTGTCGAAGAGCCAAGCTTAAAACGGTCGGTGTCGGAACAGCACGGATCGGGCGGCACGGGCTAATGGGCCGCGAAGCCGCCATTCGGCGCCCAAGGCGAAGTCGGCCTCATCCGGATTGAAAGGCACATGCCCTGACCAGGAATAGACCGTCACCTCACCGATCCAAATTTGCGCGCCCCCATCATAGAGATCGACGCGCAGGTGGTCGAAGCCCTGACCCAGCGCTTCGGCGATCCTGATCATATCCGTGAGGCGCTCGGGCCTGGGGAAATCGCGATCTACGCGGCGGGTGAAATGCCAGTTCAACCTTGTCCAGTCCGGCTTGTGGAAGGCGCCGTTGCGGACGCGTCCATCCTCCACGAAGACGGTGTTGATGACCGCGACGCGGCCGTCGAAGACGAAGAGGCGAACCTCCTCGGGCTGCGCTCCGGCGGCCGTCGTGATTGTCCGCTCGATGATCAACCGGCGCGGCACAGCCTTGTAAGCGGGTTCGTCATAGGCAGAGCCGTGGCAAATCGCGAGCCAGGCCTCGGCACGCGCACGGATCGCAGCACGGTCGATGACCTCATCCGGACCTACCATGATGACCTGGCCGCTGGCATGGGTGCTTTTGAGGACAAAGGGCGGCGTGATGCGATCGAAGGGAATCTCCTCCGGCATCCCGGTCCAGAGGAGCGGCACAAGCAGGTTGCCCCCGACGCGATCGGTTACGAAATCGCGCACCGCCAGCTTGTCGCACAGGATCGGAAAGGCAGGGTTCTGGTCGAAGATCTTGCGCCACTGCATCTTTTCGGTGAAACGACACGGCCGCAGAATACGGGGTGCGCGGCCATGAGCCCGCGCATAGGCGGCGCGGACGCGGTAGACGGTGGTTCGCCATTCCATGATACGGGCGGCAAGGGCCCGCAGACGTCCGTCAGTCATGATGGTGACGACAACTCCCTGCCGTAGGTGATCGCCAGCCTATCGGCGAAGCCATAGTTCGGGCAAGGCCATCCCATGAACGCACAAGACATGTGGATTGCACAAATTTCGGACCCTCATCTCCGGCCCAGCGGGCTGCTATATCAGGACGTGCTCGACACTGCCGCGCCATTGCGCACGGCGATCGCGCAGATCAATGCCCTGGACCCGCCGCCGGACGTGGTGCTGCTGACGGGCGATGTCGTCGATGAGGGCGCGGCCGCCGAATATGCCGTGGCCCGCGATGTGCTGGCCGCGTTGCAGCCGAAGCTTCTGGTCATTCCGGGTAATCATGATGAGCGGCTGGCCTTTCGCACGGCTTTCCATGATCACGCCTATCTGCCGCAGACCGGTCCGCTGCATTACGTCATTGACGATGCGGGACCGGTGCGCGTGATCGCGCTGGATGTCACAGTGCCCGACCTTCATCACGGCGTGGTCGATGACGCGGCGCTGCTCTGGTTGGAGCAGGTTCTCGGCGCCGAGGCCGAGCGGCCCAGCGTGGTGATGATGCATCAGCCGCCGTTGGTGTCAGGCGTGCCCTATCTCGACGAATACCGCTGTTTCGGCGGAGACCGGCTGGCCGAGGTTCTAAGGCGCTTCCCCGCCGTCGAGCGCGTGCTCTGCGGCCATGTTCATCGCCAGATGCAGATGCGGTTCGGCGGCACGCTGCTCTGCACGGCGCCGAGCACCGCGACCACGATTGCGTTGCAAACCCAAGCGGATGCCGAACCGGCCTCGTTCATCGAACCGCCCGGGTTTCTGCTGCATCATTGGCGGCCCGACCGTGGCATGGTGACGCATAGCATACCGATTGGAACCTTTCCGGGGCCGTTTGCTTTCGCCTGACCCGGCTTGTGATCCAACTGCGATCCTCAATCGGAATTGACGATGTAGAGGTCTCGCAGTTCATCGACAGACAATTCCTTGGGACTGGCATTGGGGATGTCGGCGAAGTCCGTCAAAAACTTCAAAGAAATCGACATTTCCGACAAATACCGCGCGATTTTCGCGGCAGTCTGTGCCGCATTCTGCTGGATGGCCTTTACATCCTCGGTACGTGCCTGGTCCGCAAACCAATCCTCATCCGTATAGGGTTTTGACAAATTCTTGATGCAGGATGAGATATACGACTCCTGATCGGCGAGCGAATCGTTCAACTCCAGATCGAAGTTCAGCGCGGACGAGCAATAGGAATTTGCCGTATCGATGTCCTTGCTCGACTGGTCGACCGGCGTCGAACCAGACGAACTCTTGCTGTCGAGCAAGGCTTCGTCGGATTGATCGATCGGTCGCAGCGCCGCCAGAGCTTGACGATTGGAGTCGTTGACGGCTTTGACCTCCGCATCGACGTCATCCATGCTCTCATCCGATCGAAACGGAAAACGCCTGAGGAAACTTGCCAGATCAGTGGGTGGATAGGCGGATTCGCTGCGCAGACTGTCTGCGGCATTATTATCAAACATATGAACCTTGAAGGATCCTCTGGGTTCGATCATGCGGATAACGCCGGCCATGAAAAGGAAGTTACACGCACTCACACATTCATTGCCGTCCTGGACCAGCGTCGTCACGCCATAGGCCCGCATGGTGCGTCCCATCGCCATGGCCTCATCCACCGAACCGCCACCCGACCAGAGAGAAACCGTGCCGATCGGTCTGACCTTCTCAAGCACCTCTCTCAGCCTTGCCTCGTCACATTCATCGATCGCGCCCCACATGATGAGATTCTTCAGGTTTCCGGACTGATAGACCGTGTAATGCATGTAGCTATTGAGGTCGTAATTCGTCTTTGGCGGGTAATCCGAGAACAGAGGCGCATTGACCTGTGAACAGGACTGGTAGGTCTGCGCATTGTCCGCCTGCGGGGACGCCGCTCGTGTGCCCCCGTCATCGTCCTTCAATGAGACTGTGGCCGCGTAGGCGTGGGTTGAAAGAACGATCGCCCCCAGCGCCACGAGGGTATGCAACAGGCGTTTCATGCGTTTTCGACCTTCCAGCCACCGGACGCCGTTTGGCAGTAGTTGATATGCTGTTCGACCTCCTTGCCGTTGATGACGGCGAGTTGACGGGTCAGGCGACATTCGTTTCCGCTCGGCGTCTCCGAGACCTTGACCAATGTCGTCGAGCCGCTCGCAGTCGTATGATCTGACTGCCACCTCCGAGGGCGAGCATGATGGACATAAACCGCCCGGCCCGGTGGCGGTATGTCCACAGGCTCATCCAAAGCGGCCTGCGTCGATTCCGATGCGGCTTGGCGATCCCTCTGGTCCAATTGCTGACCGATATAGGTCCCGGCCAAATATCCGGCCAAGCCGCCGACGGCCACGCCCGCCGCGGTGGAAAGCGCCGAGTGGCCGAGCACATTCCCGAGCAGCCCACCGAGGACTGCACCTGTGCCGCCGCCGACAAGGCCGCCCGTTTCGGGGTTATTGGTCGTGCCATCCGGGTTGGTGCAACCCGCCACGGCGATCGTCAAACTCAGCAGAACTACAGCCGCTCGCATATCATTACCCTCAACTCTTCGACGGTTTTTATGGAAATCGAAAGCCTGCCGCGTATCGTTCGACGTTCATGTCACTAAGTGCAGACTGACACTTTCGTAAATTGGACAAAGGTCCTAAGACCTGGTCTGGTCGTCCTGCACCGATGTTTCGGGCGCTGTGCCGCACCTGCGCACACGGGTTGCCGGTGCATCCGGGCGATCAGCCATTCGGATATGTTCCATGTCCTGTCTTCGCCGCTTAGTCTGAGACGCCCGTAGAGACCGGAACGGATGATCGGTACAAAGCCGAGACAAAAAGTGAAGGAGGACAATCTGTTAACGCAGGATCGATTGCGTATTGAACAGGTTGCCGCCGTTATCAGGAATGTGTCCCTCGGTGTGGCGGCGGCGGCCTGCGCGGCGATCGTCCTGGGGGCCACCTTTATTCAACTCGGCGTGCTGCCCCTGCGTGAGGGCGTTATTTGGATGACGTGGATCTGCACCTGCGCCTATGCGCATATCGCCCTGCGGCGTGCTTATGACAAAGCGACACTCCCAACGCGATGCGGACAGGGCTGGGGCATGGCCTTTGCGGCGATCGCTTTCGCCGAGGGCATCGGCTGGGGCTGGCTCTCCATCGCTGTGGCGCCCTCCATCGAGCATGGCCTGGACATGGTGGCGCTCACCGTCATCCTGGCGGTCGCCGCCGGATCCATCCCGGCCTTCGGCAGCTACCTTCCGGCCTTCGCGGCGATTTTCCTGCCGACGACACTCCCCTTCGCGGTCTGGAGCGCCCTGGCCGGCGGACTCCTTCATGCGACCGAGGCCGGTCTGATGGTCATCTTCATCGCCGGCATGGGCGGCCTCGGCGTCCAATTCAACCGCAACTTCTCCAAGTTGGTGACGCTGCGGCTGGAGCGGGAAAGGCTTGCCGAAGATCTTCTCCGCCAAAGGGATCTTGCCGAGCAGGCGAACCAAGCCAAGTCGCAGTTCCTGGCAGCGGCGAGCCATGATCTCCGTCAGCCGGTCCATGCCCTCGGTCTATTTGTCGGTGCCTTGCGCGGTGTGGCGATGCCCAAGCAGGCCGTGCAGCTCCTCGACCAGATCGAGGCCTCGGTAATGGCATTGGATGATTTGTTTAGCGCCCTGCTCGACGTCTCCCGCCTGGACGCCGGCATCGTGCAGGTCCGCAGCCAAGCCTTCCCGATCCAACCGCTGCTCACGCGCATCGTCCGTGACTTCGAGGCTGAGGCATCGGGGAAGTCGATCGGACTGGTGCTGTGGCCCAGCAGCATTAACGTCGAGACCGATCCGCTTCTGCTGGAGCGTATCCTGCGCAACATCATCGCCAACGCCATCCGCTATACAGACCACGGGCGCGTCGTGGTGGGATGCCGGCGGGGGCGGGCATTGCGTGTGCAGGTATGGGACACGGGCCGTGGCATCCCGGCTGATCAGAAGGCGCGGATCTTTCAGGAGTTCTACCAGATCGAGAACCAGCAGCGGGACCGCAGCAAAGGTCTTGGCCTTGGCCTCGCCATTGTGCGGCGTCTGACCGATCTGCTGGCATGTCCCCTCGATGTCCAATCCACGCTTGGGCGCGGCTCGTGCTTCAGCGTCACGGTTCCGGTCGCCCGCGAGGCCCCACACTGGGAACCGACGGTCGTGCGCTCCGTCGGTGCGCTGCAACGCGGCTTCGTGGTGGTGATCGATGACGAGATGCCAATCCAGCAGGCGATGTATAGCCTGCTGACAAGTTGGGGGCATGAGGTCATTGCGGTGTCTTCGGGGGACGCCGCGATGAAGCGGCTCGCCAGCCATCCCGCCCGGCCGGATTTGATTATCGCCGATTACAGACTTCCGAATGGCGAAACCGGCATCAAGTCCATTCAGCGCCTGCGCGCCGAATATAATGCGGAAATCCCCGCGATGCTCATCACCGGCGACACCGCACCGGATCGTTTGATTGAAGCCTCACGCAGCGGCTTTCTTCTATTGCACAAGCCGGTCACGAATAGTCAGCTTCGCGCGGCGATCGGCAATCTCATGAAGCATGGTGCGCCCGACGCCGTCGATGACTAAGCCGCATTCAGACCAATTTGGCTTCGCGCGCAATGGTCGCGGCCTGGGTCCGATTGATCACGTTCAGCGTCTTGAAGATGGCGGTGATATGGGTCTTGACGGTTTTGTCCGCGAGCCCCAGAGCATCCGCAATCTCCTTGTTCTGCAGGCCGCCGGCCAGCAACTTCAACACGTCCGCCTGACGCGCCGTCAGTCGCTCGATAGCGCCGGGGCCATGGCGGCCGGTGGACCCTTGCGCCGCCGGATCCGCACCCGCCAGCAGCATAAGGGCGGGAATATACACCTCTCCCGACAGAACCAGACGCAAGGCCGAGAGGATGGTTTGCGGCCCGGCCGATTTTGGAACATAGCCCAAGGCGCCGAGCGCCAGGGCGCGCCGCACATCCTCGGGGTCCTCCGACGAGGACAGAACGATGACGGGCAGCGCCGGGCGGCGCTTGCCGAATTCCTGAATGGCCTGCATGCCGGCCAGCCCCGGCATCAACAGGTCCAGAAACACCGCGTCGATGTCGGGGTGCGTGTCCGTGAGGTCGAGCCCGGTCAGGCTGTCGGCCGCCCATATCACATCCGTGTCCGGCTCGTTCTGCTGCAGCAGAGCGGCCAGGCCATGACGCATGACGGGATGGTCATCGACAATCAGTAATTTCATTGCACCGTTTATCCGATATCCGCCGGTCTGCACGCAAGGCGGAGAGGGTCCTAGAGACGGTCGTACGACGTCTGCCCTGCGGCCGCCTTTGCCGGCATCGCCCTATCGGTTAGCCTTCGTCGCGTCTGGGCGGTCGAGGGGTGGGGCGATGCGGGTCTGTGTCATTGGTGCCGGGCCAGCCGGGATCACCGCCGCCCATGCCCTCAGCAAGCTTGGCATCGCGGTCGAGGTGTTCGAGGCGAGTGCCAAGGTCGGTGGCATGGCCCGGAGCTTCGATTTATGGGGCCAGCGCGTCGATCTCGGGCCGCACCGCTTCTTCAGCACAGATCCCCGTGTCAATCGCGCGTGGCTGGAGGTCATGGGCACGGATTACCGCATGGTCGCGCGCCAGACCCGCATTCTCTATCGAAACCGGCTGTTCGATTATCCTTTGAAGATCGGCAATGCCCTGGCGAACATGGGACCTGTCAACGCGGCGCGCTGTCTGCTGAGCTATGGCGGCGCCAGGATCATGGCGCCGCGGCGTACGCCGGTCGACACCTTCGAGCACTGGGTCGTCGGCCGTTTCGGCAGACGGTTGTTCGAGATGTTTTTCAAATCCTATAGTGAAAAACTATGGGGCATTCCTTGTACCGAATTGAGCGCGGACTTCGCGGCGCAACGTATTCGGGGCTTCTCGCTCGGGCAGGCGGTCGTCTCCATGCTGGGCTGGGGGCGCGGCGGCCACCGGACGCTCGCCGATCTCTTCGCCTATCCCAAGGCCGGAAATGGCGAGGTGTATGAGCGGATGGCGGCGTCGGTCCTCGCAGCGGGCGGAAAGCTCCATCTGGAGAGCCCGGTCGGGCGCGTCGTGACCCAGGCCGGCCGCGCGACAGGCGTCATCCTTCACGACGGACGCTTCGTCGCCTGTGACCATGTCGTGACCACGATGCCGCTGACCCTGATGGTTCAGGGATTGCGCGATGTGCCAGCCGAGGTCACGGCGGCTGTTTCACGCCTGACCTTCCGCAACACCATCCTGGTGTATTTGCGCATCGGCCGGCCGGATGTCTTCCCCGACCAGTGGCTGTATGTTCATTCGCCCAATCTGGCTATGGGTCGCGTCACCAATTTCAGGAATTGGGCACCAGACCTTCATGGCACCGAGGCGGTGAGCATTCTTGCCCTCGAATATTGGTGCAATGACGAGGATGCCATCTGGCGGGAGAGCGACGAGCAGCTTATTGCGCGCGCCATGGCGGAAATCGCCGACGCGAAACTCGTCGATCGCGCAGAGATTCAGATGGGCAAAGTCAAGCGCGTTCCCCGCTGCTATCCCGTCTATACCCGCGACTATGCGGCGACCCTCGCGCCCGTGGTCGCCTTCCTCAAGACCATTCCCAATCTTTGGCCGATCGGGCGTTATGGGTCCTTCAAATATAACAACCAGGATCACAGCATCCTCATGGGCTTGCTGGTCGCTGAGAACATCGCTTGCGGCGCGGCGCATGATCTGTGGAGTGTCAACAGCGACGACGTTTATCAAGAGCGGGCGATCATCACGGAGCAAGGTCTGGTCACGGCTACTGCCGCTCAGCCGGTATGATCCGGTTGCTGCCCGCCAGGATCG
This sequence comes from Acidisoma sp. PAMC 29798, assembly GCF_030252425.1. GTDB lineage: Bacteria > Pseudomonadota > Alphaproteobacteria > Acetobacterales > Acetobacteraceae > Acidisoma > Acidisoma cladoniae. The sequence continues at coordinate 4,503,989 of NZ_CP126994.1, forward strand.
ATGGCCTCATCCGCTCTCCGCCGTCACTCAGGTTTCGAGCGCTCATCGTGTTGTCGGCGGTCACTGTTCTCACGGTCGGATTGATCGATCATGCGATGTGGCGGGACGAAATCCAGGCTTGGCTGATCGTTCGTGACAGCCATGGTCTGGCTGACCTGGTGCGTAACCTGCGATATGAAGGGCATCCGCTTCTCTGGTACCTTCTGCTGCTGCCCTTGAGCGCTCTCGGACGGGCGCCACACTGGATGCAGCTGGCGCAATGGCTGACGGCCTCGGCGACCCTCGGGTTGATCGTCTTTCGGGGTCCGTTTGCGCGGCTGGAGCTTCTGCTGCTGCCGTTCGGCTACGATCTCTTGTTCGAGTATGGTGTCAAAAGCCGCAGCTATGCGCTCGGCAATCTGCTTTTCCTGGGGTTCTGTGCCGCCTATCCCCAGCGTCGCCAGCATCCGGTCATGCTGGCGGTGGTGCTGGCGCTGCTGGCCAATGTCCATGCGTTGTTCGCTATCATCGCCTGCGCCTGTGCCTGCGCGATGGTCTTCGACCGGATGCCGCACCCCCGCTGCACACGATGGGATGCCCTTGCGGCCGGCGTCTTTCTGGCGGGATTGAGTGTCACCGTCGCGACCGCGCATCCGCCGGCCGATTCCGGCATCGCGATGGGCTGGCACTTTGATGTCGCCTGGGCCCATCTGGTCGTAACGCTGCGCAGCTTTTCCGGCGTGGTCTACGAGTCAGCCGGGCGGGAGCCGCTGTGGGCTGCTGTTGCGGGCGTCATGCTGATCGGCATCGCCCTGGCACAATGGCGCCGCGCGCCGGACGCGGCGGTCTTGCTGGCGGTGGCGACGTTTGGGTTGGCCGGTTTCTTTCACGTCAAATACGGTCCCGGGCCGTGGCATCACGGGATGCTGTTCATGGCTCTCCTCGGTGCGGTCTGGATCAGTCGTGATCGGGCGATGGCGCAGGGGCATGGGCTGCTGCCGCACTGTCTGTTTCTGGTCCTGGTCGCCTGCCAGGCCGTCAATGGATGGGGCGCGATCTCCGCCGATGCTGTCAGGCCCTATTCCAACGGCCGCGCCGTGGCCCGCTTCATCGAAGTGAGCGGCTGGGCGAAAGCACCCATCTTCGCGCTCGACGACACAATCGCGAGCACGGTAGTCGGCTATCTCGGCGTCGATCACGTCTTCTATGCGCAGGGTGCGCGTGCGGGATCCTTCATCATCTGGGATCAGAAGCGGCGGGCGCCGATTGATCTCGATGCCTTCTTCAATCGCGCGCGCAACGCGGAGCCGGCGCCGACCATCCTCGACTGCGGCCCCTTGATGCGGAGTCAAAGACCGGTCGCCTATGGCTATGCCGCCGTCGCCGTTTTCGACGGCTCTCTCATGGGGGAGGACTGCACCGTCTATCGACGGGCAGTGGCCTTGCCCAATCCGCGTCCAGTCAATGCGAATTGAGCGGAACGGCGGCACCACGACATCCCAGCAGGAAGTCGAAATCGGCCCCTTGGTCGGCTTGCAGAACATGCCGCACATACAGGCTTTCATAGCCGGATGGTGCGGGCGTCGCGGGCACCCAGGCCGCGCGCCGGATGGCAAGCTCGTCCTCTGACACATCAAGCACGAGGCGTCGTCCGGCGACATCCAACTCGATCATGTCGCCTTCCCGCACAAGGGCGAGGGGCCCGCCGGCGGCGGCTTCGGGGGCGACATGCAGGACCACCGTGCCATAGGCAGTGCCGGACATGCGGGCATCGGAAATACGCACCATGTCTGTCACGCCTTGGGCGAGCAGTTTGGGCGGCAGGCCCATATTGCCGACCTCGGCCATCCCCGGATAACCGCGCGGGCCGCAATTGCGGAGCACCATGACACTGTCGGCATCGATGTCGAGATCGGGGTCCAGAATGCGGCGCTTATACTCCCCGATGGTGTCGAAGACGACGGCCCGGCCGCGATGCTGCATCAACGCCGGCGTCGCCGCTGAGGGTTTGATGACGGCGCCGTTCGGGGCGAGGTTGCCGCGCAGCACAGCGATGCCGCCCTCGGGCGTCAGCGGATCGGTGAAGGACCGAATAACCTCCGGGCCGAAATTCTCGGCCTCCGCGACATTCTCCCAGGCGGTTCTGCCTGTCACACTCGGGGCGTCCCGCTCCAACAGCCCGTGCTCGGCGAGCGCGCGCATGACCACAGGCACGCCGCCGGCATAGCAAAACTCCTCCATCAGAAAACGGCCGGAGGGTTGCAGGTCGACGATGGTCGGCACGCCGCGCCCAAACTCGTCCCAATCGTCGAGGCCGAGTTCCACCCCGATGCGCCCCACGATGGCAATGAGATGCAGCACCGCATTGGTCGAGCCGCCGATGGCGCCATTGACGCGAATGGCATTGCGAAAGGCTGCCGGCACCAGCAGCGACGAGAGCCGCATGTCGTCTTTCACCATATCGACGATCCGCCGCCCGGTGACCTGCGCCAGCGCGAAACGCCGCGCATCGACGGCGGGGAGGGCGGCATTCTCGGGCAGCGCGATGCCGAGCGCCTCGACCATGCTCGCCATCGTGGAGGCTGTGCCCATGGTGTTGCAGCTGCCGGCAGAGCGGCTCATGCCAGACTCGGCGCCCATGAAGTCCGCCAGCGTCATGCGGCCCGCCTTCACGTCCTCGCTGTAGCGCCAGATGGAGGTGCCGGACCCCACCGCCTCGCCGCGCACGCGGCCGTTGAGCATGGGGCCGCCCGACAGCACGATGGTCGGCAGATCGCAGGACGCGGCCCCCATCACGAGGGCCGGTGTGGTCTTGTCGCAGCCCACCAGCAGCACGACGCCATCGACCGGATTACCCCGGATCGACTCCTCGACATCCATCGAGGCGAGGTTGCGATACAGCATGGCGGTCGGCCGCAGATTGGATTCGCCCAGCGACATGGTGGGGAATTCGAGCGGCAGGCCGCCGGCTTCCAGCACGCCGCGTTTGACGCGGTCAGCAAGGCCGCGCAGATGCGCATTGCACGGCGTCAGCTCCGACCAGGTATTGCAGATGCCGATCACCGGCCGGCCATCGAAGGAATCGGCGGTGAGGCCCTGATTCTTCATCCAGCTGCGGTGCATGATGGCATCTTTGCTGGACCCGCCGAACCAGGCTTGCGAACGCAACGGTTTTTTCGTCATGGGGATGGGCTCCAAGGACCGTCTATTTGCCGATGCCGAGCATGAGCCCGCCGATCAGGTATCGTTGAAACAGCAGGTAGGCGAGCATCGCCGGCAGAGCGCTCAGCAAAGATCCCGCAAGCAGAACGGGAATATCGAGAACGCGACCCGATTGTAGAACCGCGAGACCGACCGTGATGGTGCGCACCGCCGGCTCCTGAAGGAAGATCAAGGCGACGAGAAGATCATCCCAGATCTGGATGAACTGCAGCACCGCTACTGCCAGCAGGGCCGGCGCGCTCAGGGGCAGGATGATGCGGGTGAAGATGCCCCAATAGGACATGCCGTCGATTTGGGCGGCCTCCATCAACTCGTCCGGCACGTCGCGCATGAAGGAGGTCATCAGGAAGGTGCCGAAGGGCACGCCGAGGGCCGCATAGGTGATGATGACCGAAAGGAAGTTATCGGTGAGACTGAAGGCCGCGAAGTTGATGAACTCGGTCAAGATGATCGACTGCATCGGAATCATCATGCTGGCCGCGACCGCACCCAAAAGCGGCCCGCCAAACCGAAACCGTAGTTTCGTCAGCGCGAAGGCCGCGAGCGAACTGATCAGAAGAATGACGCCGACGGAGCCCAAGGTAATGACGGTCGAGTTGAACAGCTGCCGCGCGACCGGAAGATGCGCGAACAACGTCGTCCAATTGCGTGTCGAAAAGACGGATGCTCCAGCCGCGTCTGTCACCTCGATCGAGGACCGGCCGATGACGAAGAACGGAAACAGCATCACCACCAGCACGAGGCCGAGTGGCAGCATGAGGAACCGCCGCGCGGCGGGGCTGAGAAGGGCGCGCATGGGTCAGACAGCGCCCAGGGTCATACCCATCCCGCATCGACGATGAAGTTCTGCCCCGTGCACATGCGGCTGTCGTTCGAGCCGAGCCACAGCACCATGCGCGCGAGGTCGGCGGGCATCAGCTTGTCAGGCAGGCATTGCCGCTCGCGAATCTGGCGCTCGCCTTCAGCATCCAGCCAGAGGTCGATCTGGCGCTTGGTCATCACCCAGCCGGGCACGGCGCAATTGACGCGAATACGATCCGGCCCCAGCTCACGCGCCAGACCGCGCGTCATGCCGGCGATGCCGCCTTCGCGGTGACATAGGCGATGTAGCCGGCTTCGCCTGCGATAAAGGCGATGGAGCCGAAGCAGATGATGGAACCGCCACCCGCCGCCTTCATGCCGGGGCGCACCGCTTGCGCCGCGAAGAACTGATGGCGGAGATTGGTATCCATCCGGTTCTGCCACAAATCCTCTGTGACATCCTGGACAAGATGACGGTCATCATTGCCGGCATTGTTCACCAGGACCGTGGCGGGGCCATGCAGGGCCGCCGCCGTGCCGACGGCCGTGCGCAGCGCCGCGAGATCGGTGAGATCGCAGGCGATGAAGGTCGGGCGATCATGCCCTTCGCCCGCGATGCGATCAGCCAGCGCCTCCCCCGCGTCGCGTTGCAAATCGAGAAAGGTCACTCGCGACCCCTGGGCGCAGAAATGCTCGACGATGCTCTCGCCGATGCCGGACGCGCCGCCAGTGATCAGGACCGATTGCCCCTGAAGACTTGGGTAGATGGTGTCGGTCACGTCCATGAGCAGGTCCTTCACGCGGGTGGTCGCCGGAAAGATTTCGCGCCGACACCGAATTTCGATTGACAGCGGAGCCGTAGCATTAAAACATATCGTATGATTTTTCCAAGGGCGATTTCGGAAATCTCCGTATCGGCTTCGGAATCGGCGCAACCGCTGAAATGGAGGAGAGTTCCCGTGTCTCAGACCGTCATGGCTCATCAGGCTGCGCCGCCGCGAAAGCATCGATTCAAATCCTGTCTGGCCGCCGCCGTTTTCGGCGCGGTCGGCTGGATCGGTGCCGCCACCGCGCATGCCGGCGATCTTACGATCTGGCACAATTATGGAACCGAGGTGAATGCCACGGCGCTCAATGCCCTGGTGACCGCCTTCGAGGCGAAAGACCCCGATGTGAAGGTCAATGTCGTCAGCCAGCCGGCCGACAACTATTTCGCGCTGCTGACGGCGGCGGCCATTTCGCATAAGGCGCCCGATCTGGCGGTCATGTGGACCGGCATGTTCGATCTGAAATATTCCCATTTGCTGGCCGACGTGAAGCCGCTTCTGGCCGCGTCCGATCTTGCGCAGATGAAGGGTTTGAAGTGGGCGTCTGAGGATTTCGACACCAGCAAGGCGCTGTATCTGGTGCCGTTCGAGGATCAGTTCTACATCGGATTCTACAATAAGGCGCTGCTCAAGAAGGCCGGAATCGCCGCTGCCCCGCGTGACTGGTCGGAACTCGCCGATGCCTGCACGAAGCTCCGCGCCGCCGGCATTACGCCGATGCTATATGGCAGCGACAGCCAGGCGCTGAGTTCGGAATTCTATCCCTTCTACGATCTCAGCTATCTGGTTGCCGGCCTCTATCCCGTGGGTGACCTTCCGGGTCTCGCCAATGGCAAGATCGCCTGGACCTCACCCGAGTTGGTGAAGCAGGTTCAGAAATGGGCGGATCTACATGCGTCGAAATGCACCAACCCCGACGTGCTGACGGCGTCCGATATCCTGACCAAGTTCAATGCCGGACAGGCGGCGATGATCGTTGATGGAAACTGGAACCTTCAGCAGCTTTATGACAAGCTCGGCCCAGATCTCGGCGTCTTCCCGCTGCCCTATTCGGATACCCCGATCAAGGGCGTCGTTCAGATGCCGGGCGATGGCCTGTCGCTCCTCAAATCCTCCGACAACAAGAAGGACGCAGCCGCCTTCCTCACCTTCATGATGAGTGGCGATGGCCAAAAGATCCTGTCCAAAGCTGGGTTGATCCCGGCGCGGGAAGGCTACGAAGCCACCAATCCGCTCTATGCCGGTCTGCTCGGCCTGTCGGATCAAGGTTTCTCCAAATATCCGATGATCGACAACGTCATTCAGCCGAGTGTCGTCGATACCGGATCGAGCACGCTGAACGCGGCGTTCGCGCAGCAGATGACGGTGACGGCCGCCTTGCAGAAGATGCAGGATACCTGGAACAATCTGCCTGCCGCGCAGAAGCAGTGAGCCGTCCTACGAGAGAGCGACTGGTCTAAACGTGCGGTCGTCAGCCAGACCAATGCAGCGGGGGCGCCAGGCAACGGCGCTCCTGTTTCTGTCGCCCCTGATCGTGCTCTGGGGCTTGTTCCTGATCCTGCCGATCATCGAGACGGCCTATTACAGCCTGACGCAATGGGACGGGCTATCGGCGATCTGGAACGGGCTCGGCAACTATAGAACTTTAATGCGCAGCGCCGATTTCGGAGACGTGCTGTTCAACAATGCGCTTCTTCTGCTGTCGATCCCCTTCGCCCTCATCATTCCGTTTTTTATCGCTCTGCTGATTGCGATGGAGCCGCCAGGCTGGAAATGGGTGCGCGCCCTGATTTTCCTGCCGGCGACGCTGTCCTGGGTCGTGACCGGCATCGTGTTCCTGCGCGTCTTCTCGTCGGACGGAATGCTGAATGCCGGCCTGCGTGCGATCGGCCTCGGCGCGCTCCAGATGGATCTCCTCGGCAGCGTCCACACCGCCATCATTCCGATCGCCATCACCTTTGTCTGGTCTCAGGTCGGACAGAACACCTTGATCTTCCTCATTGGCCTGTCGAGCATCGATGCGAGCGTCTTGGAGGCGTGTGCCATAGACGGCGCGGGCTTGCTCGGCACTGTCCGCGCGATCATCCTGCCGCTCATGACACGCTTTATCATCTTCGCCGCGATCATCACCCTGATCGCCGCCTTCACCGCCTTGTTCAGCCTTATCTTCGTCATGACGGGCGGCGGACCCGGCTTCAGCACGACAACGATGGAGTTCTATATCTATCGCCTTGCCTTCGGGCAGACGGATTTCGGCATGGGCGCGACGGTGGGCATTGTGCTGCTGATGGTCATCGCCTTCGTCTCCGTGCCCCTCATGATGGCCTATCGCAGGGCATCCGCATGAGGGAGCCGGCGCCTCTGCTGCGGGGTCGCAGCCTGGTGGACCGCGCGGTGCAGCGCATCGGCCAGGATATTGTCTCGCGACACTATCCACCAGGCGTCAGCCTGCCGAACGAGACAGAGTGGTGCGAACAACTCGACATCAGCCGCAGCGTTCTGCGGGAGGCTTTGCGTGTGTTGGTCAGCAAGAACCTGATCACCATCCGCGCTCGCCTTGGCGGTCGCGTCCGCGATCAATCGGAGTGGAATCTCCTCGACCCGGATATCCTGCTCTGGCGCAGTCATGGTGAGGATCAGCATGTCTTCGCCTCGGAACTCTTCGAATTGCGGCGTACGATCGAACCGGCCGCCGCCGGGATTGCCGCCCGGCGCATCCAACCCGCGCAGCTGGACGAGCTGCGCCGCGCCTATAACGAGATGGAAGCGGCGGGTGAAGATACCGGCCGCTTCTTCGAACCCGACAACCGCTTTCATAAGATCATTCTGGGCGCCGTGGGCAATTCCCTGTTCCATGCTCTGGCGCAGACCATTGTCGTGGCGCTCGACATCACGCTGCGCATGTCCCTCGACGCGCCAAAGGGTCAGCAGCAGTCGTTGCCCTTCCACAAAACGGTGCTGCAGGCGATGGAGCGGGGCGATGCCGCCGCGGCCTCTGAGGCGATGCTGCGGCTGGTCGATGCATCGGAACGCGATGTGGCGGAGGCGCGGGCTGCCATCACCAAAAAACCCAAAAGCGCTGCCGCTCCGAAGCGCGCCCCTCTCAGAAAGGCTGCCCGATGAGCGACGCCGAACGTATTGCGCATATGCGCGAGATCTTCTTCACGGCCCTATTGTCGGACAGTCTCGATCAGGCCGGCGAGCGGCAGCAGGCGATGCATCATCGTATCCGGCCTCTGGACGACAGCCTCGTTCTGGTTGGTCGTGCGCGGACCGCCGCCTTCATGGAAGTTTGGGACACCGAGCCGGAGGGCGGCAATCCCTATGAGCTGGAGATGGACCTCATCGATAGCCTCAAACCCGACGAGATTCCCGTCTTCGCCTGCGGCGACTCCGGCCGTGTCGCACCCTGGGGCGATCTGCTGACCACCGCCGCGCGTGCCCGCGGCGCTGCCGGCGTGGTGATGGATGGCTGCGTGCGCGACATCAGGGCCATCCGCAAAGCCGCCTTCCCGGTGTTTCACGGCGGCATCGCGCCGCTCGACACCAAGGGCCGGGCGCGGGTCATGGCGCTCGATGTGCCGATCGTCTGCGCCGGTGTCCGCGTGTCCCCTGGCGATCTCGTCTTTGGCGATGCAGACGGCTTGGTCGTCATTCCCCAAGCGGCGGAGGCAAAGGTGCTCGGCTTCGCGGAAGAAAAGCTGCGCGGCGAGACCAAGACCCTCGACGCCCTGCGGGCTGGCGCATCGCTGCGCGACGTCTTCGCGCAATACGGCATCCTTTAGCACTATGGGTTTGAGTTGTTTCAGCGACCAAGTCTCTCGTCATGGCATGCGAAGGCAGAGCATGACGGGTGAGTGCCGCGCAGTCCATTGATGGAGACCACCATGCATCTTGTACAGTTCCTGACCGAGTCAGGCGCGCGCCGCGTCGGCGTACCTGAGGCGGACGGCCGTTTTCTGCGCGTGCTCGATGGCTATGACACGGTCTATGCCCTGGCGCGCGTGGCTGTTCGGGATCGGCTGACGCTGGCGGAGGCGGCCCAAGCGGCCTTGGGCGAGACGCTGGTGGATTATGACGCGGTGATCGCGGAACGGCGCCTTCTCGCGCCTTTGGACCACCCGGAACCCGCACGCTTCTGGATCACCGGAACCGGCCTCACCCATCTCGGCAGCGCCGATGCCCGCGACAAGATGCATCTGGAGCAGAACGGCCCCGAGGAGACCATGACGGATTCGATGAAGATCTTCCGCATGGGTCTGACCGGCGGCAAGCCCGCGCCGGGCGAGATCGGCGTGCAGCCGGAATGGTTCTTCAAGGGCCTTGGCACCTGCGTCGTGCCGCCTGAACATCCGCTGCCCATGCCCGGTTTCGCGCTGGCCGGAGGTGAGGAGGCGGAGATCGTCGGCCTCTACCTCATCGATGAGGACGGCAACCCCCGTCGCCTCGGCTTCGCCATGGGCAATGAGTTCTCCGATCAAGTGACGGAAGCGATCAACTACCTCTATCTTGCGCATTCCAAACTGCGTGCCTGCTCGATCGGGCCGGAGCTGCTACTCGGCGCTCTGCCGGCCGATATCCATGGCACGGTGCGCGTGTTGCGGGGGGATGCCTTGGTATGGGAAGGCGAATTCCTCAGCGGCGAAGACAATATGTCGCATTCCATCCAGAATCTGGAGCACTACCACTTTCGCTATCCGAGCTTTCGTCGGCCGGGAGACTTGCACGCCTATTTCTTCGGCGCCCCGGTGCTGAGCTGCGCCCATGGCATCAAGACCCAAGACGGCGACCGGTTCGAGATCGACGTGCCAGTGTTCGGTCGGCCGCTTCGCAATGCGATGGCGCTGGTGGAGGAGACGACGGTGACCGTGACGTCGCTCTAGTCGCCTGTTGCCGGCCGGGCTGAGCCTGCGCCCACTTCAGCGATGAACGCGGGAGAGGAATTGTCGGCAGCGGTCGGATTTCGGGTTGAGGAAGACCTCGTCTGGCGTGCCTTCTTCCTCGACCTTGCCCTGATGCAGAAAGACGACACGGTTGGCGACCTGTCGCGCGAAGCCCATTTCATGCGTCACGACCAGCATGGTGCGGCCTTCGGCGGCCAGGTTGCGCATCACGGCCAGCACTTCGCCGACAAGCTCCGGGTCCAGCGCCGAGGTCGGCTCGTCGAAGAGCAGAACGCTCGGCTCCATACAGAGGGCACGGGCGATGCCGACGCGCTGCTGCTGACCGCCGGAGAGCTGGATGGGATAAGCATCCCGTTTGGCGGTGAGGCCGACCTTTTCCAGCATGGCCTCGGCCCGCTCGGTCGCTTCGCGCCGGCTCAGGCCGAGCACATGCATCGGCGCTTCGATCAGATTATGGATGACCGTCATATGGCTCCAGAGATTGAACTGCTGGAAGACCATGCCGAGTTCGCGCCTGATCCGCTTCACCTGGCGGGCGTCGGCGGGTTCCTGCGTGCCGTCGCGGCGGCGGCGCATCTTGATCAACTCGCCTTCAACGAACACGTCGCCGGAATTCGGCATTTCGAGCAGGTTGATGCAGCGCAGGAAGGTGCTTTTGCCTGATCCGCTACTGCCCAGGATGCCGATCACATCATGCTCATGGGCCGTCAGCGATATACCTTTCAGCACCTCATGCGGACCAAAGCTCTTATGCATGTCGTGAACACGGAGCGCTTCCACCCCTGTCGCGCGTGTGGCGGTTGCATCATCTGCCTGCACCAGAGCCATTGTCTGCTTACATCTCTCGCCAAAAAGCCAATTGATCCCTGCTCCAGGCTGTGTCTGTCAAGCGAATGGCTCATTTCGTGTAAAAAGACGTTTCGACCCGCTTTGCCATGAACATCTCCTTGCTGCGGCGCGCGTTTAGTAGCAGAGGGGCGGCGTCGGCAGCACGGGCCTCGGGTCCTTCGGCTGATATGGCCCACCGTTTGCATATTATTTTCAATGGTATCCGGCTGAATGGGTGACCTAGCCCGGCCAGCTCGCCCAAAGGGAGACGACCTGATGAAGAAGCTTCTGGCTGCCGCCGCACTGGCGGCGACGATCGTCGGCTTTGCCGGCCCGGTGCCGGCCCAGGCCAAGGCCTTCACCGAACTGAAGTTCGGCGTCGATGCGACCTATCCGCCGTTCGAGAGCCTGTCTCCGTCCGGTCAGTTCGTGGGTTTTGACATGGATCTGGGCCGCGCCATCTGCGACTATTTGAAGGTCAAGTGCGTGTTCGTGTCGCAGACCTTTAGCGGCATCATCCCCGCGCTGGAGGCGCGTAAGTTCGACGCCATCCTGTCGTCGATGTCCAAGACGGCAGAGCGCGAGAAGGCGGTGTCCTTCTCCTCCCAGATGTATGATGAGCCGACCAGCCTGATCGCCAAGAAGGGGTCGGGGATCACAGCGACCGTCGATGGCCTGAAGGGCAAGGCAGTGGGCGTCGAAGCGGGCACCATTCAGGAATCCTATGCCAACGCCTATTGGAAGCCGTTCGGCGTCAAGGTCGTGTCCTACCCGGGCCAGGATCAGGTCTATGCCGATCTTCTGACTGGCCGGTTGGATGCCTCGCTGCAAGATTCCGTCGAAGCCGATTACGGCTTCCTGAAGACGCCGAAGGGCGCCGATTACATGCTCGTCGCCAACATCACCGATGATCCGAAGGCCGTTCTCGGCTCCTACGTCGCGATCGGCGTGCGCAAGAACGAGGAAGCTCTGCTCGCCAAGATCGATGAGGCCATTGCCGCCATGCACAAGGACGGCACTTACGACAAGCTGCAGTCCAAGTACTTCAACTTCAACATCTACCAAGCCAGCGCGAACTGAGACGGATCCAACGTGGGGCCGCAAGCGCGTGCGCTTGCGGCCCTCTCCCATCGCCTGGCCTATCGATGGCGTCTTGTTCTGGGATAGCCACTGTCGGAAGGGTTTTGAATGCTGAACCTGGCAGGCTACGGCCCGGCCATCTTTTCCGGCGCGCTGACGACGATCGAACTGTCGATCCTCAGCCTGGTGGTTTCCTTCCTCATCGGCCTGCTCGGCGCTTCCGCCAAACTTTCGCGCAGCCGAGCCGCGATCGGCGTCGCTACCGTCTACACGACGATCATCCGCGGCGTGCCCGATCTTGTTCTCATGCTGTTGCTTTTCTACAGCTTGCAGATCTGGCTGAATGATCTCACGGATGCGCTTGGGCTGGATCAAATCAACCTCGATCCCTTCACTGCCGGTGTCATCACCCTCGGTTTTATCTATGGCGCCTATTTCACAGAAACCTTTCGCGGTGCCTTCATGTCCGTGCCGGGCGGACAGATGGAGGCGGCACGGGCCTTCGGCATGGGCGGCTTCCATGCGTTCCGCCGGATCCTGTTTCCACAGATGATGCGCTATGCCTTGCCAGGCCTTGCGAATAACTGGCAGGTCATCCTCAAGGCGACAGCTTTGGTCTCCATCATCGGCCTGTCCGATATCATTAAGGCGACGCAGGATGCGGGCAAGGCAACCTTCAGGACCTTCTTCTTTTCCGTTTTCGCCGCCATCCTCTATCTTGTGCTGACAACGGCCTCGAACGGCGTGTTGCTGCTGCTCGAACGGCGTTACGCTATCGGCGTGCGGCGCGCGGCGCTATGATCGATATCATCCAGCAATACTGGCGCGCCCTGCTCTATACCGACGGCTACACCATGACCGGGGTGGCGATGACGCTGTGGCTGCTGGTGATATCTTGTATCATCGGTTTCTGCCTCGCCATACCGCTCGCCATTGCGCGGAATGCCCGCAACCCCTTTATCCGACTGCCAGTCTGGCTCTATGTTTTCGTCTTCACCGGCACGCCGCTCTATGTGCAGCTTCTCATCATCTACACCGGCGTCTACAGCCTCAGCATCGTGCATCATACGAGCTTTCTGAACGCCTTCTTTCGCCAGGGCATAGACTGCACCTTGCTCGCCTTCGGTCTCAATACCGGGGCCTATACGACACAGATCTTTGCGGGCGCCATGCGCGACACGGCTTTCGGCGAGATCGAGGCGGCGCGGGCCATCGGCATGTCGGCTGTCAGCCTCTACCGCCGCATCATCATCCCGAGCGCGCTGCGCCGTGCCCTGCCGATGTACAGCAACGAGGTCATCCTCATGCTGCATTCGACGACGCTGGCTTTCACCGCGACGGTGCCGGATATCCTCAAGATCGCGAATGACGCGAATTCGACGACCTACGAACCCTTCTGGTCCTTCGGCATCGCGGCCGTCCTTTATCTCTGCATTTCCTTCACGCTGATCTTCCTGTTCAGACGTGCGGAATATCGGTTCATGGCCTTCCTCCGACGCTGACATAAGGTCGATCTTGTCGCTCTGCTTTACCCGCGTGGTATGGCCGAACCCGGCTCCGCCGCCGCGCGCTCACGGATGGCGCGGGCCATGGAAGCGATGCCATTGCCTCGGTTGGTGGACAGCGCCTCAAGCAGACCCAGATCCTTGAGGAACACCGGATCGGTCACGAGGATTTCCGCCGCAGTCCGGCCGGAATAGACCCGCAGCAGCAAGGCGACGAGGCCCGACACGATGGCGGCGTCCGAGGCGCCTGCGAAGAACAAGGCGCCGTCGCGCCCCTCCGCTTCCATCCAGACCCGGCTTTGGCAGCCGGGCACGCGATGGGCGTCGTTGGCCCAATCATCGGGGAAGGGCGGCAGCTTCCGCCCCAACTCGATGATATAGCCATAACGGTCCATCCAGTCGTCGAAGACAGACAGCTCGTCGTCAATGGCGGCGATGGCCTCCGCAGCCGTCGCCTCCTCCGGCGTGTAGAAGGGCGAGGCCGTCATAGAATGAACCGGCTGAGATCGCCCTTGGCGGCGAGCGGCGCCACGCGGTCCCGCACGTCCGAGGCATCGACCCGCACCGTCTCCCCACCGCGATCGGAGGCAGTGAAGCTGATCTCCTCCAGCAGCTTCTCCAGCACCGTGGAAAGCCGCCGCGCGCCGATATTCTCGACCCGCTCGTTGATGTCGGCGGCCAATTCGGCCACCGCGTCGATCGCGGCTTCGGTGATGTCGAGCGTCAGACGCTCGGTCGCCATCAGGGCCACATATTGCTTGAGCAGGCTGTGCTCGGGCTCGGTCAGGATACGGCGCAGATCGTCCCGCGACAGGGGCGCCAGCTCGACGCGGATGGGCAGACGGCCCTGCAACTCGGGCAACAGGTCCGAGGGCTTGGCAACATGGAAGGCGCCCGAGGCGATGAACAGGATGTGGTCGGTCTTCACCGCGCCATGCTTGGTATTGACCGTCGTGCCTTCGATCAGTGGCAGCAGGTCCCGCTGCACACCTTCGCGGCTGACATCGGCGCCGCGCATGCCGCCGTCGCTGCGGGCGCAAATTTTGTCGATCTCGTCCAGAAACACGATGCCATTGTTCTCGGCATGGGCGACCGCATCCTTGGTGAGCTGATCGCTGTCGAGCAGCTTGTCGGCCTCCTCCCGTTCCAGCGCCTTGCGGGCGGCGGCGACCTTCATCTTCTTCGGGCTCGCCTGGCGGCCGAACATGCCCTTCATCATTTCGCCGATATTAACGGCTTGGCCGGGCTGAAGATCCATCTGGCCGATGGGATTGGGCGGTGCCTCGGTCAACGCGACCTCAACCTCCTTTTCCTCGAACTCACCGTCCCGCAGCATGCGGCGGAACTTCGAGCGGGTATCGGCGGCCGCGCCCTCCCCCACCAGGGCGGTGACGAGACGTTCCTCGGCGTTGAGTTCGGCTTTGGCCTGCACGTCCTTGCGGCTGGTCTCGCGCAGCATGGCGATGCTGACTTCGACGAGGTCGCGGACGATGCTTTCCACGTCACGGCCCACATAGCCCACTTCGGTGAACTTGGTGGCCTCGACCTTGAGGAAGGGGGCCTGGGCCAGCTTTGCGAGGCGGCGGGCGATTTCGGTCTTGCCGCAGCCGGTCGGCCCGATCATCAGGATGTTCTTGGGGACCACTTCCTCCCGCATGCCTTCCGGCACCTGCTGGCGGCGCCAGCGATTGCGCATGGCGATGGCGACGGCGCGCTTCGCATCACCCTGGCCGACGATATAGCGATCGAGTTCGGAGACGATCTCCCGGGGGGAGTAGGTCGGCGCTTCCATGGACGAATTCCTAAGCTCCGCGCCGGCCCCGCGAGGCAGCAACCGGTGACGGACTGAAAGAGAAGGTTAGATCACCTCAACGATAAGGCTGTGGTTGGTATAGACGCAGATATCGGCCGCGATCTTCATCGCCCGCCGGGCAATTTCTTCCGCCGAAAGATCGGGAATGTCCATAAGGGCACGGGCCGCCGACAGGGCATAATTGCCGCCCGAGCCGATGGCGACGACGCCGTCTTCGGGCTCCAGCACGTCCCCGTTTCCGGTGAGGGTATAGGTGTGCTCAGCGTCGGCGACGATCATCATCGCTTCCAACCGACGCAGGTAGCGGTCGGTGCGCCAGTCCTTTGCCAGTTCGACGCAGGCGCGCTCCAGCTGGTTGGGGAAGCGTTCGAGCTTCGCCTCCAGCCGCTCCAGGAGCGTGAAGGCATCCGCCGTGGCGCCGGCAAAGCCCGCGACGACGCTGTCATTGCCGATGCGGCGCACCTTGCGGGCATTGCCCTTGATGACGGTTTGCCCAAGCGTGACCTGCCCGTCACCAGCGATGACGACCTGGCCGTCGCGACGGACGCTGAGGATGGTTGTGCCGTGCCAACCGACGGGATCGTGCGGCGTCTGCGATGTCTGGAACATATCCATCGAGATGGTCGCCCACACGATTTCGTGCAAGGAGGCCGGTGGCAGGAGGCGCATGTCCTGTGCGCATGATTAATCTGGCGGTTAGTTTCGCCGCCCGAACATGGTCTCGATCTCCGCGCGGCTGAGGCGCAGGAAGGTCGGGCGGCCATGGCTGCAGGTCGCGGCGCGGGGCACCTGCTCCATCTGCCGCAGCATAGCATTCATCTCCGCCTGGTTCATGCGGCGGCCGGCGCGGATGCTGCCGTGGCAGGCCATCCGGGCGATGACGGCGTCGAGCTTGGTGTCGAGCGCCGTTGTTTCTTCCGATTCCGCCAGTTCCTCTGCGATATCGCGCAGCAACGGCCGGGGGTCGGCGGCGCCGAGCACGGCGGGCAGGGCGCGCACCATGATGGCGCCAGCGCCGAAGGGCTCAATCTCCAGACCGAGCTTGGCGAGGGTCGGGGCCGCCTCGGCGAGGCGGCCGGCATCGGCGGGGGAGAGATCCACCACCACCGGCAGCAGCAGCGGCTGGGTCGCCGGACCATTTGCGCCCATCAACTGATCACGCAGCGCCTCATGCGTCAGGCGTTCATGGGCCGCGTGCTGATCGACCAGGATGAGCGTGCCGTCCCCAGCCATGGCGATGATGTAGGTGTCCATCACCTGGGCCACGGCGGCGCCGAGGGGATGGTCGCTAGGCGTGTCGAGCGCAGGCAGCGCGCGGGCAAGGGGCGCGCCTGCGAGCGAGAGCTGAGCCTCGGCCATCGCAAAAGGTGCCGGTCGCGGCCCGAAATAGGCAGGTGCGGGGATCGCGTCTGGCTGGCGATAGGCATTTCCGATGCCGCGCGTGGACACACGCGGTTGGAACCGCAGGACGGCGGGGCGGGAGAGCGCGGTGCGCAACGACGAAATCATCAGCCCGCGAATGCCGGCGCCGTCGCGAAAGCGCAGCTCCGTCTTGGCGGGATGGACGTTCACATCCACGGCGCGCGGCGGCAGGTCGAGCCAAAGACCGGCGACGGGGAAACGCCCGCGCGGGATAACCTCCTGATAGGCCACGCGCAACGCTGTCTTTAGCAGCGGGTCCGTTACCGGGCGGCCGTTCACCACCAGGAATTGTGCGGCGCCGGTGGCCCGATGGGTGGCCGCGCCGCCGGCGAATCCGGTGAGCGTGACGTCATCCCGCTCGCCCTCGACGGCGACGAGCGCTTCCGCTTCCTCGGCGCCGAGCAGCGCCGCAAGACGCCCGCGCCGGTCTGCGGCGGGGAGGTCGAAGATCAGCTTGCCCTCATGCTCCAACCGGAAGGAGACGCCGGGTGCGGCGAGGGCCAGCCGGCGGATGACGGCCTCCGCATGATCGGCCTCGACCCGCGCGCTGCGCAGGAAGGCGCGGCGGGCGGGTGTCGCGAAGAACAGGTCGGTGACCACCACGCGCGTGCCGCAGGTGCCGGCGGCGGGCTCGACGTCGGTTACCACGCCGCCTTCGACGCGAATGGCATGGGCACTGTCACCGCCAGCGGTGCGGCTGGTGACCCAAAGCCGCGCGGCGGCGCCGATGGAGGGCAGCGCCTCCCCCCGGAAGCCGAGGGTGGTGATATGGACGAGATCCCCGGCCTCGGAGAGCTTACTGGTCGCGTGGCGCTGAATGGCGAGGGGCAATGCCTCCGGCCCCATGCCGCAGCCGTCATCCGTGACCTCGATCCGGCGGATGCCGCCTTCAAGGAGGGAGACGGTGATGCGGGTGGCGCCGGCGTCGAGCGCATTCTCGACCAGTTCCTTCACGGCGGCGGCCGGCCGCTCGACCACTTCGCCGGCAGCGATGCGGTCGATGACATGGCCAGGAAGCAGGCGAATCGTCGGCATGGCGCCGATCATACAGCAGAGTTTGGTGAATGAAGCGGGTGCTACGGGGCCGCGATACGCCGAAGGACTATTTTTCCTCGGGCGCCTGCGGTGCTTGCGGCTCCGCAGGTGTCTCAGATGCTGCGCCATAGGACGCATAAGGTGGCCGTGGCGGCGCCGGCGGCCGAACGGGCGGCATCGACATCCGCAGCGTCGTTGGAGGCAGCCCGTAGTCTATGATCTTGGTCATCGGAGCGTCTCTACGTGAAATGTTGCTTCCAGATATAGCGCGGTCGCCACTTCCGCCATTTTCAGCAGGCCGCCCCGTCGTCTGAGGCCACCCGGGAAATGCTTGGTCTGAAGATCATATCCAATCATCATCATGCGCCTTCTGGCGGCAGAAATCTCCTCCTCATTCAGCCGACCAGCCGTGATTGCCTCCCACTCAAACGTCACGTCGATGAACAACGCATTCAGGCTCGTGCTGAGCTGGCAGGCCGCGTCATAGTGCTTTGTGAGCGGCAAAGTGCCTTTCACCACATCCGCGACCTGGGCCATGGCGATAATGGTTCCCCAGATCAGGGGATGGGTTTGGACGACTGCCCAGGCGGCGATGGCACCGCTTGAAGTCAGCGCTCTGGTTACATCGAACCACCAGATGGAGCGGCCAACGCCGTCCCGATAGAGCTGGATATACTCGGCGCTCACCTTCATTTGGACGAGCTGCGTCCAATAGAGGGCCGGTTGTCGGTAACTCAGGGCGTCGCTGCTCATTCCGTTATGATAACGGAATGAGCGATCGTTTTGCTACAGCGCCGTCCAGACTCCGCCGGCAGCGGAGGAGGCGACGGCGGCGGCGATGAAGCGCATCCCCTCCAACCCATCCGCGACGGTGGGATAATGCACTGCCGGGTCGAGGGCCTGACCCGCCTTGTGCGCGCGAATGGCACGGGCCGCTTCGCCGTAGAGCGTGGAGAAGCCCTCGACATAGCCTTCCGGATGGCCCGCCGGCACGCGGGTCACGCGCCGCGCCGCCGGCAGAGTGCCGCCGCCGTTGCGAGCGATGATCTGCTTCGGCGCCGCATAGGGGGTGAAGATGAGATCGTTCGGCGTCGCCTGCACCCATTCGAGGCCAGCCTTTTCGCCGTAGACCCGCAGCTTGAGACCATTGTCATGTCCCGGCGCCACCTGGCTGGCCCACAGCATGCCGCGCGCGCCACCCACGAAGCGCAACAGCATATTGACGTTGTCGTCCAACTTGCGGCCCGGCACGAAGCTGGAGAGATCCGCAAGGATCGCTTCGGGCGTCAGGCCGGTCACGTAGCGCGCCAGCTGGAAGCAATGCGTGCCGATGTCGCCGATGCAACCACCGGCGCCGGAACGGCTGGGGTCGGTGCGCCATTCGGCCTGCTTGGACTCCACGGCCTGGGTCAGCCATTCCTGCGGATATTCGACTTGCACGACACGCAGCGCGCCGAGCTCGCCGGCCTCCACCATCGCCCGCGCCTGTCGCACCATGGGATAGCCGGTGTAGTTGTGGGTGAGAACGAAAACGAGGCCGGTCTGGGCCTGCAGGGCGACCAGCGCCTCGGCTTCCGCCGTCGTCAGGGTCATCGGCTTGTCGCAGATGACGTGGAAACCCAATTCCAGCGCCCGGCGGGCAACGGGAAAATGCAGGTGATTGGGCGTGACGATGGCGACGGCATCGATCCGGTCCGCCCGCGCGGCTTCGCGTTCCAGCATCTGCTCATAGCCGTCATAGATGCGATCGGGCGCCAAGCCGATCGCCGCGCCCGAGGATTGGGCGCGGGCCGGATCGGCAGACAGAGCGCCGGCGACGAGTTCGAACTGGTCATCGATCCGTGCGGCCATGCGATGCACGGCGCCGATGAAGGCGCCCTGGCCGCCGCCGACCATGCCGAGGCGCAGGCGGGCATTGTCCGTGTTCAGCGTCATGGTGTTCACTCCCGTTTTAGCGACTGTATCGCCGCCTTCGGAGTTGACCAATGTGCGACATCACTGCCCTGACCGCCACGCCGCAGATCCGCGCCATGTTGAGCGAAATCCTGATCGAGACTGTGGCGCATGGCGGGTCCGTCAGCTTCATGCATCCGCTGTCGCCTGAGGCGGCGCATGCCTTCTGGGATAAGGCCCTGGCAGCGGCGGCGCAGGACGAGAGGGTCGTGCTCGGCGCCTGGGATGGCGAGGCGCTGGTGGGCACAGTGACCCTGCTGCTCGATTGCCCGCCCAACCAGCCGCATCGGGGCGAAATCGCCAAGCTGATGACGCGGCCGAGCCATCAGGGCCGCGGCATCGCGCGGTCCCTGATGCGGGCGGCGGAGGCTTTGGCCGTGGAACGGGCGCGGACCCTGCTGGTGCTCGACACCGCGACCGAGGGCGGGGCGTCCGGCCTATACGAAGGGCTCGGCTTCACCCGCGCCGGTGAGATACCGGGTTTCGCGCTCAAGCCGCATGGCGGATTGACCGGCACGATCCTCTACTGGAAGCGGATTGGCGGATAACGCTCCGCTCATCCGCCGTGAGACGATGATTAAACCTCCGTGCGGCGGAGCAGATAGTCCAATCCGCCGACACGGTACCAGCGATAGCCATAGGGCTCCAGCAGGATGGTGTGGATGCCCTTGGCGTCCGCGTCGTTGTGATCCTCGGACAAGAGATTGACCAATTCGCTGTCATGGGTGCCTTCCGCGCCCGGCCGGAGCCGGATCTCACACGGCAGAGCACTGAAGTTATGCACGAACAAGGCGGCATTGCCGCGCCAATCATAGCGAACGGCGAGAACCTCAGGTGTTCCTGTATCAATGATCGCGAAATCTCCCCAGCCGATCTCGGGCACTTCCTTGCGCATGCGCAAAATGCGCTCCGTCCAGTTCAACAATGAATTCGTGTCGCGCCTCTGATCCGCAACATTGATATGCTCGAAGCCATAGGGGCCGCCGCTGATCACGGGTGAAATCGGCGTATCGCTAGAGGTGAAGCCGCCATGCGGTTCCGATGACCATTGCATCGGCGTGCGCGCGCAAGTGCGTTCCGGCAAGGTCAGATCATCGCCCATGCCGATTTCGTCGCCGTATCGAATGACCGTGGTGCCGGGCAGCGTGATCATCAGGCTATAGGCCATCTCCAGACGCCGGCGGTCGCCCTGCAACATCGGTGCGAGCCGGCGGCGGATGCCGCGATCATAAAGCTGCATCGACTTATCGGGACCGAAGGCC
Organism: Acidisoma sp. PAMC 29798; assembly: GCF_030252425.1. Taxonomy (GTDB): domain Bacteria; phylum Pseudomonadota; class Alphaproteobacteria; order Acetobacterales; family Acetobacteraceae; genus Acidisoma; species Acidisoma cladoniae. The sequence goes on from NZ_CP126994.1 coordinate 4,524,620, forward strand.
GCGAAGACCGTCTCGCGCTGGGTCTTGGTTAGGCGGCCGAGATCCAGCTCATCATTGTTGCGGAGAAACAGACCCCATTGCGCCGTGGCGGGGCGCGCCTCGGTCGCAGTCATCGCTTTGGCGAGAGGCCGCGTGTCGCCGCTGGCAAGGGCGTAGAAGAGATGCTGATTGACCTGGAAATTGAACATCATCTGCATGCGCTCACCCGCATCGCCAAAGTAGTTCATGTCTGCGTCTGGCGTGACATTGGCCTCACCCAGGATGATCGCTGAACCGTTCCGCCATTGCAGGAATTCCCGGAAACTGCGCAGCATGTCATATTGCTCCACCGGTTTCTTCACGTCAGCGCCCTTCTTGGCGATGACGAAGGGCACTGCATCCATGCGAAATCCAGAGACACCCAGTTGCAGCCAAAACCCCATGATTTTGAGGATCTCGGCCTGCACCAGCGGGTTGGCGGTATTGAGATCTGGCTGGAAGTCATAAAAGCGATGGAAATACCAGGCTTTCGCCTCAGCATCGCGCGTCCAGGTGGTTTTTTGCACACCGGGAAAAACCACCCCATCCTCGATATGCGGCGGCTTTTTGTCGGACCAGACATACCAATCCCGGTAGCGGGACGTCGGGTCGCGCCGTGCCTCCTGAAACCAGGGATGCTGATCCGAGGTATGATTGACGACGAGATCGATCAGCACCCGCATGCCGCGCTGGGCGCAGCCATGGGTGAATTCGACGAAGTCCCCCAAAGTGCCATAACGCGGATCGACACCATAGTACTCGGCGATGTCATAACCGCCATCGCGGCAGGGCGATGGCTGGAATGGCATCAACCAAATGGCGGTGACACCGAGGCCCTGCAAATAGTCGAGCCGGCGCAGCAGCCCCTTAAAGTCCCCCACACCATCGCCATCTGCATCCATGAAGGTGCCGACCGACAGGTTGTAGATGATGGCGTTCTTATACCAGAGGTCGTTGATCATGCGCGGGTCCCGGCAATTTCCTCATAGTTAGGGTCGAGTTCGAGAATGGTAATGGCGTGGTGGCAGCGGGGGATCGTCTATCAGGTCTATCCCCGGTCGTTTCAGGACAGCGACGGGGATGGCGTGGGCGATCTGCGCGGCATTACGCGGCGGCTGGACCATTTGGTGACGCTGGGGGTCGATGCGGTCTGGCTGTCCCCGATCTATCCATCGCCCATGGCCGATTTTGGCTATGACGTGGCCGACTATTGCGGTGTCGATCCATTGTTCGGATCATTGGTGGATTTTGACGCCCTCGTTGCCCGCGCCCACGGGTTGGGGCTGAAGGTCATCCTCGACTTCGTGCCGAACCACAGCTCCAACCGCCATCCCTGGTTCATCGACAGTGCGTCGTCCCGCCAGTCCCCAAAGCGCAACTGGTATCTGTGGCGCGATCCGGCGCCGGGTGGCGGACCGCCGAACAATTGGTTGAGCAATTTCGGCGGCAGCGGCTGGACCTTGGATGCGCAAACCGGCCAGTACTATTACCACTCCTTTCTGCCCGAGCAGCCCGACCTGAACTGGCGTAATCCGGACGTGCGGGCGGCGATGGCGGATGTGCTCTGCTTCTGGATGGAGCGTGGCGTCGATGGGTTCCGGGTCGATGTGATGTGGATGATGATCAAGGACGACCAGTTCCGCGACAACCCACCCGATCCCCATTATCTCCCCGGCGGCTCATCGCATGACAAGCTGATCCCCCTCTACACGGCTGATCGGCCGGAGGTTCACGGCATCGTTGCCGGTCTTCGTGACGTTCTGGATCTCTATGACGACCATGTCATGATCGGCGAACTGTATCTGCCCATCGATCGGCTCGTGACCTATTACGGTCCGCATCTCGACGAAGCGCAGCTTCCGTTCAACTTCCAGCTTTTGCTGAATGCCTGGGATGCCGGCGTCATCGCCCGCATCATCACCGCGTATGAGGCGGCGCTGCCCCCGGGCGGTTGGCCGAACTGGGTGCTGGGCAATCACGACCGGCCCCGCATCGCCAGCCGGGTCGGCGCGGATCAAGCGCGGGTCGCCGCAGTGCTACTGCTGACCCTGCGCGGCACGCCGACCATCTATAACGGCGAGGAAATCGGCATGGTGGATGTGCCGATCCCGCCCGATGAAGTGCGTGACCCGGCGGAGCTGCGCGAACCCGGCCGTGGGTTGGGACGCGACCCGGAGCGGACGCCGATTCTGTGGGACGCAACTTTGCCCGGCCATGGCTTCACCACCGGCCGGCCCTGGCTGCGCTTCGGGGAGACGGCGGACGTCGCGGCGCAGGCGAGCGATCCGACGTCGATGCTGAGCCTTTATCGACAGCTCATCGCTCTGCGTCGGGCCAACCCAGCGCTCGTTGAGGGTGCGATCAGCGACGTTCGGGCAGACGGCGAGGTTCTGTCGTTCAAACGGCAAGCGTCCGACCAACGCCTCGCCGTCTTCCTCAATCTCGGCACCGCCGAGTGTCAAATCCGGCCGGGCGACGGCACGATTCTCCTATCGACCCATGATCGCGGCGGCGCGGTTTCGGGCGACATCATGCTTGCGGGATCGGAGGCGATCATCCTCGCATTGACGTGACCGCCCGTCATACTTCGTAACGTTTGTGTCGTGGGCGGCGTGGTAATCTGGCGCGCATGGACACAAGCGCGACACAAGCGGTCATTCGCTTCGGGCTCGGTCAACGCGGCGCAGAACCACTGCCGGCCAATCCCCAGGCTTGGCTTTCGGCTCAGCTTACCGGCCCCGATCCCGCACAGTTTGCGCCGACACTGCCGACGGTCGCCGACGGCCTGATCCTGTTGCATGAACAGAACAAGTTGCATCTGCCGCCGGGTAGTTCCCTTGTTCAGCCCGTCTTGCAGGAAGATATGGCGGCCCAGGCAGCCGAGTTGCTGACGACCGCGGCGCCCTTCCGCGAGCGGCTGGTCTGGTTCTGGGCGAACCATTTCACCGTCAGCATTCGTCAGAGCGGGACTGGCGCCGTGGTCGGACCCTATGTGCGAGAGGCGATCCGGCCCAATGTGACGGGTCCATTCTTCGCCATGCTGCTGGCCGTGATGCGCCACCCCGCGATGATCCTGTATCTTGAGAACGATGCCTCGGTCGGTCCCAACAGTCCCGTCGGATTGCGCGACCATCTCGGCCTGAACGAGAACCTCGCGCGGGAATGCCTGGAACTGCATACCTTGAGCCCAGCCGCTGGCTATAGTCAGCAGGACGTCACAGAATTTGCCAAGATCCTGACCGGCTGGACCATCGACCTGAAGGCGGCGCAGCCCGGCTTCAGGTTCCTCGAGGAAGCGCATGAGCCGGGGGAGAAGACGCTGCTCGGCCAAACCTTCCCGCCAGGGGAGGTCGGTGGCCTGATGGCGCTCGACTTTCTTGCCAGTCATCCGGCGACGCATCGCCATCTGGCCCGGCAGATCGCAGCCCATTTCGTGGCGGATGACCCCGCGCCGGACGCGGTGGCGGCGGTCGAGGGCGCGTTGCGCGACACGCGTGGAAACCTTGGGGCAGCTGCGGGCGCCCTGATCACCCTGCCGGCGAGCTGGACGCCGCTGACGAAGTTCCGGACCCCGATGGATTACGCGGTCGCGGCTTTGCGCTTGCTCGACTTGCCGGAGGATCAGCGGCCGCCCTTGCCCCATGTAATGGCGGGCCTTGGGCAGCCCTTGTGGAATGCCCCGCTGCCGAACGGCTGGTCGGATCAGGCAAGCGACTGGGCCGCGCCGGATGCGATGATGCGGCGGATCGACTGGAGCTACGGTATCGCCGGCCATCTCGGCGCGCAGGATCCGATGGTGCTGGCCGACGCCGCGCTGGGGCCGCTGCTCCGCCCCGCCACGACCGACCAGATGCGGCATGCTGGGTCCCGCCGCGATGCGCTGACACTGCTGTTCTCTTCCCCCGAATTTCAGAGGCGCTGAGATGATCCAGATCACCCGCCGCTCCGCTTTGCTTGGTCTCACGGCCGCCTGGACCTTGGGCCGATCGTCCCTCGCCTTCGCGGCCGCGCCCACCGACCGTCGCTTGGTGGTGGTCATCCTGCGCGGCGCGCTGGATGGCATGGCGGCGGTGGTGCCCTACGGCGACCCCAATCTCGCGGCCTGGCGCCAGCCGCTGATCCCACGCGCACCGGGGATGCCGGGCGGCATGTACGATCTCGGCGGCTTCTATGGATTGCATCCGGCACTCTCTGGCTTGCACGAGATGTATGCGGCTGGCGAGATGCTGCCGGTGCATGCGGTCGCGGGCTCTTATCGCAGTCGCAGCCATTTCGACGCGCAAGATTTTCTGGAATCGGGCGCCGACCAGCGCCTGACCAGCGGCTGGCTCAATCGCGTCGTTAGCGCCCTTCCTGCGAGCGGGGCGGCAGCGGGGGAAGCCTTGGCTGTCGGCGTGTCCGTGCCGTTATTGCTGCGCGGCCCGGCCGAGGTCGGAAGCTGGGCGCCAGAGGGGTATCAGGCGCCGCCCGCCGAGCTTTACGCGCGCATCGCCGATCTTAACCATGCCGATCCGCTGACCGGGCCGCTGATCGCAGAAGGGCTCAGCGAGCGGGGTTTCGCGCACGGGGTCTTCGGCATGGGCGCGCCCCATGGCAATAGCCTCGCGATGCTCGCGGGCGCGGCCGGCCGGATGCTGGCAGCGGATAACGGCCCCCGCATCGTGGCCTTGGAGGCCGGTGGGTGGGATACCCACGCGGCGCAATCCCAACGGCTGACGCCGCCGCTGCGGGCCCTGGATGAAGGGCTGGTGGCGCTGAAGCAGGGCCTCGGGCCGCAATGGCGCAAGACGGCGGTGCTCGTCATGACGGAGTTCGGCCGCACGGCGCGCATGAACGGCTCCTTCGGCACAGATCACGGCACGGCGACGGTGGCCTTCGTGCTGGGTGGGGCGGTGGCAGGCGGGCGGGTCGCGGGCACCTGGCCAGGTCTTGGCGCCACAAAACTGTTCGAGAACCGTGATTTGGCCCCGACCACCGATCTGCGGGCGGTCGCGCGGGGCGTGCTGGTGCAGCATCTCGGCCTATCCGGCGCGGGGCTCGATAGCGTGTTCCCTGGCGCGGGTGGCATTGCGCCGCTGGGTGGTTTGATCCGGCCGGCTTAGCAACACGCGACTTCCGATTAGGACTATCTTCATTTCGCCGCCGTAGAACCGAGGCGCACATGCCGTGCGTTACGGTTTACGGAGACTGACCATGTCGCATGATCATGGGCGCCGCGTCTGATGTTTGTAGATGCGGTGGTGCTTCGTCGTGCCGGACATGTGAACGCACATCGTGTCCCCAGATCCTCATTCAGCGCGTGAGGCCGGAGTTTCCGGGAGCCTCGTGATGAACGTTACGATGACGACAGTCGACGCTTTCTTCGATACGCTCGTGCGACGGGCGGCGCAAAAATTGCGCATGCCGATCGCGATGGTCAATTTGCAAGACGGCGATCGCGCTTGGGTCAAGGCAGCCTTCGGCCTGCCGCGCGGCCTCGAATGGCGGGTCGACATGGCCCTTTCGACGCTCGCAAGCCTGGCGGGATCCTACCCCATCATCATACCGGATGCGCGGTTGGACTCGCGCGTCGCGGATCATCCCATGGTCAAGGGCCGGCCGGGCTTTCGCTGTTACGCGGCCGCGCCGCTCATCAACACCGAAGGTCACCACCTCGGAACGCTCTGCGTCTTCGATACCGAGCCACGCGAGTTTGAGGCCACCGCCTGGGATGCTTTCCTGGACGTGGCAGAGCGTATTTCGCTGCGCCTCGAACTTGATCAAACCCGTCTCGCCTTGCGCGAAAGCGAGGAGCGTCACCGCTACGCGGCCCAACTCGGGTCCCCTCTCCCTTGGACAGCCACAGGCGATGGTGAGCCAGAAACCGGTGCGGCTGCGCATTGGGCGGCTCTGCCGCAGCCTTCGGGCCTCATCCCATCGGGCCTGGTGCCTTTGGGTGAGGCATGGCTCGCGGCGATCCATTCGGACGATGCGGTCGCGATGCGCGCGGTTTGGTCGCGATCCATCCGCAGCGGTCAGTCGCTCGATCAGGAATACCGTCTGCGGATGGAGGAGGGTGACTATCGCTGGTTTCGTATGCGTGCGGCGGCACGCCGTGGCGCCGACGGTGAGATCATGCGGTGGTACGGAACGCTGGAGGATATTGACGATCGTCGCCTGACAGCCTCGGCGCTGCGGGAGAGCCAGTTGATGCTGCGCTTCGCCCTCGATTTCGGAAAACTCCGCACCTGGGAACTCGATCTCGCATCCCGCCGTCTGACGGCGTCGGATGTGACCGTGCTCGATTTCGGTCTTCAACTCGGTGCGGAAGTGTCGCGCCATGACGCCCTTCTGGCCGCGATCCACCCCGAAGATCAGCAGCGCTATGGCGATGAGGTGAGCCGGTCCTTGTCGACGGGGACAGGATCTCGACATCGAATATCGCAGTATACGTCCATTGGGTCAGGATCACCGGCCGACCCACGCAGGATGAGAGCGGCAAGCCTGTAAGGATGGTCGGGCTGTCGCTCGACATCACCGAGCAGCGCTACGCGGAGGAGCAGCGCCAGCACGCCGAGGCGCGCGTGGTGTACCTCGCCCATCACGACCCGCTGACAGGCCTCGCCAACCGTCCGCTCTTTCATCAAAGACTGGCCGAGGCTTTGGCGGCCGCAACGCCCGAGTCCAAGGTGGCACTGCTGCGCATCGATCTGGACGACTTCAAAACCATCAATGACACGATGGGTCACGAGATCGGCGACAAGCTGCTGCGCCACGCGGCGGATCGGCTGAGAGGCTGTGTCCGCCAGAGTGACGTTGTGGCGCGCTATGGCAGTGACGAGTTCGCGGTGCTCCTCAGAGGCGTGAGCAGCGCTGCGGAAGTGGATGTGCTGGCGCTGCGACTGCTGACCTCGCTCGATGAGCCGATCGAGCTGGTCAATCAGGTGGTCGTTCTGGGCGGCAGCATTGGCATCTCCATGGCGCCCGAGGATGCGACTTTGCCGCATCAACTGCTGCGCAATGCGGACACGGCGCTATATCGGACGAAGACCACCAGCCGGGGCGGCTATCAATTCTTTGAGCCGGCCATGGACACGCATAGCCAAGATCGTGAGATGCTGAAGCTCAGCCTGCGGGATGCGCTGGCGCGGGATGAATTCCGGCTTTTCTATCAGCCGCTGATCGATCTCAAGACGGGCGCGGTGGCGAGTTTCGAGGCCTTGATCCGCTGGCAGCATCCGACCCACGGCCTGGTGTCGCCCGCCGATTTCATTCCCATTGCCGAGGAAACGGGTTTGATCGTTCCGATCGGACGTTGGGCCCTGATCGAGGCCTGCCGAGAGGCCGCAACCTGGCCGGATGCGGTGAGCGTGGCAGTCAATCTCTCCGCTGTGCAGTTTCGTGGCACCACGCTGGAGGCGGAAGTCGGCCATGCGCTGACGAATGCCGGCCTTGCGCCGAACCGGCTTGAACTTGAAGTGACCGAGACGCTTTTGCTGAGTGACGACGACGCCAATACGACGCTTCTGCGCTCGCTGCGCCGCATGGGTGTGCGCATCGCGATGGACGATTTTGGCACAGGCTACTCCTCGCTCGGGTATCTGCGGCGCTTTACCTTCGACAAGATCAAGATTGATCAGTCCTTGATCCGGGAACTTCCCGACGGAGATGGCGGGGATGCCATCGTCCAGGCCATCATCGGCCTCGGTCAGATCCTGGGGATATCGATCACCGCCGAGGGCGTGGAGACGCAGGCCCAGCGCGATCTCCTGACGCGCATGGGCTGCACCCAGGTGCAGGGCTACTTCTTCAGCCCCCCGGTGCCGGCCCCGCTGGTTCCGGCGCTGCTGAACGTGCATTTCGATTGCGGCACCGACTCGTCCGATGCTTTGTCGGTAAATAACGCGATGCTCGTCCGGCCTACGCCATCCGCCGACCTATCGAGCCGGTGAGCGTCGCGTCTATCAACCCTCCGGTGCGGGCGGGCCGACAGCGGCTTCCAAGGCGCGTAGATAATCCTCGGCCGAAGCGGCGGCCGCCGCTTCCATGGCCCGATATTGCTCCACCAGAGCGGCGCCTGCGGTGGTGAGGCGCGCGCCGCCACCGTTAGCGCCGCCGGCCGAGGTCTCGACCACGGGACTACCAAGACGGCGGTTCAGATCCTCCACCAGCTCCCAGGCGCGGCGATAGGACATTTTCATCGCCCGGCCGGCGGCAGAAATGGAACCCGAACGCGCAATCTCCTCCAGCAGCGCCACCTTGCCCGGCCCGATGCGGGCGCCACTCGTGAGATCGATGCGGATGCTGAGCCGATGGGTGCTCGGCGCGGGCTTGTCCCTCATGCCGGCCACACCTGGACGGCATGAGGATCGATCGAGACGCGGCAGGGACCGGGCGCGAGGTCGCAGCCGGGATCGGCCGCGGCTTGCAGCACGGTCGTGCCGATGCGCAGGCGCAGCCGGCGCTGGCCGCCGCGCACATCGCTGATTTGGAGCAGTGTCGCGGGCAGATGACCGTTGGTGCCGACCCGCACCGCCTCCGGCCGCACCGACCACCCGACGGAACCGGGCTCCAAAGGCGTGCCACCGACCCAGAGGCGCAGACCGCCGAGGTCGATGGTGTCCGGCGTCACGGCAATTCCGGCGGAAATATTCTCCGCACCCAGCAGCCGCGCCACGGCCTCACTCGCCGGGCGCATGAAGACCTGCTCGGCCGGACCGGATTGCAGCACATGGCCGTCTTCGAGCAGCAAAAGGTCATCGGCGAGCAGCAGAGCCTCCACCGGATCATGGGTAACGAGGATGGTGGTCCCCTCGATTTCCCGTTGCAAGTCCCGCAACTCGCCGCGCAGGCGGGCGCGCAGCAGGGCATCGAGGGCGGAAAAAGGCTCGTCCAGCAGCAGAAGCCGGCTTTTGCGCGACAGGGCGCGGGCCAGGGCCACACGCTGCTGCTGCCCCAGCGATAGCTCGGCCGGATAGCGATGCTCCAGCTCCGACAGGCTCAGCCGCTCCGTCCAATGGGCGGCGAGCGCGGCATCGCAATCGCGCGCGAAGCGGATCTGGCGATGCACCGTGAGGTGCGGCAGCAAGGCATAGGTCTGCGGCACATAGGCGACAGCGCGGTCCGGCGGCGCCAGGCCGGTCATGTCCAGGCCGTTCAGCGACATCGCGGCGACATCGGCGCGGTCAAGCCCGGCAATCAGCCGCAGGGTGGCCGATTTGCCCGAGCCCGAGGCGCCGAGGATGCCCAGCCTGCGGGTCTCGGTGCGCCAGCTGACGTCGAGGGTGAAGCCATCCCGCGCACGGCGAAAGGCAAAGTCCAACGGCTGGGGCCCAGGCCGAGCCGCCGCCGCCGCCGCCGGTGCCGTCACGATGCCGTTCGAGGTCGGCTGCACCCGCGCGCGGCGCGGGGTGAGGGCGAACTGGCTGGCGGCCATGACCGCCACCGCGACCAGCAGCGTCGGCAGCACGATCGGCAGCATGGCGGGCAGCCCCTCGCTGCCGAAGGCCACGTAGCTGAACACCGGCAGGGAATAGGGGTGGTAGGCGACCATCACCGTCGCCCCGAATTCGCCGAAGCCGCGCAGCCAGGTGAGCAGAAGCCCGGCCCAGATGCTGCGCCAGGCGAGGGCGAGGCTGACGCGGCGGAACACCGCCCAGGGTCCATGGCCGAGGGTCGCCGAGACATCCTCCAGCGCCGTGTCGATGCCGGCGAAGGCCGAGCGCGCGGCGATGATCAGAAAGGGGGCGGAGACGAAGGCCTCGGCGAGGACGATGCCGGGAAAACTATCCGTCAGCGCGCCATGGGTGAGACGGCCGATGGGGCTCGCATAGCCGACCAGGAATAGCAGCAAGGTGCCGCTGGCCAGTGGCGGCAGGGCGAGCGGCAATTGCACCACGAAGCCGAGCACGGCCATGGCGCGGCCGGGCCGGCGCGCCAGCAGATACGCGAGGGGGATGCCGAGCAGCGCCACCAGCGCCGTCGCCACGGTGGCACTGCCGATCGACACGGCGCCGGCCTCCGCCAGGCCGGCAAGGTCCATCTTCGCCCAATCCGCCTGCCCCAATTGGCTGAAGCCGGCGATGAAGGGCGCGATGAGATAGGCGGCGAGGAGCCCTGCCAGCAGCGGCAGGGCACGCGGGAGCCGAGACGGGAGACGCTTCAGAGGGGGCTCCGCCGCCCCCGGAGGAGGCCGGCTATTTAAGGTGGATGGAGGCAGGAACCGCCGTGGCATCACCGCCGACGGTGGGCTTGGTCAGAGTGAGGCCATGGGTTTGCATGATGGCCTGCCCCGGCGCGCTCAACAAGAAGTCCACGAACTTGGCCGCGCCATCGGCGTCGGGTGCGCCGGTCAGCACGGTCACGGTGTAATGGGCGCTCAGCGACACGTCCTTCGGCAGCGGGATCGCGGCGATCTTCAGATCGGCCGTTTCGGTCGAATAGAAGAAGCCGACATCGATCTGGCCGGATTGCAGGCGGCCGACCAGGCTTTCCTCCGGCAGGACCTGGGCCGGGTTCTCGGCCCCGCCGAGCACGGCCTTGGCCAAGCCCGGCTGCTTATAAACCGTCTCCGCCTTGTCCAGCAGCTTCACCGTCAGCGCGCCCTTGGGGTCCAGCTTGGGGTCGGTGCGGCCGATGCGAATGCCGGGCTCCCGCAGCACCTCATACCAAGGCTTGGTCTTCAACGCGGCGGCGAAGCGGCTGTTGGGGTCATAGCCGATGACGAGCGGGGAGGTGGCGAAACCGATGTACCAACTCACCCAGCCGCCATTGGCCGCACCCGTCAGGCTGTCATTGACCTTGGGATTGGCGCTGACGAAGACATCGCCCTGGCGCAGCTTGCCCTTGATCTGATTGGCGAGGGCGTTGGAGCCGCCGGCGAAGCCGCGAAAGCGATCGCCCGAGGCGGTGTTGAAGGCAGGCCCGATGCCCTTTTCCATGAGGTTCACGAGGGAACCCGCATAAAGCACGTTCACGTCTGCGGCCGAAGCCGCGACGGGTGCGGCGAACACGGCGGCGGCGAGGAGCAGGATCTTGGTCGGGAGCATCGGCGGGGTCCTTCGGGATGCGCTATACCCATTGGGAGATAGCGCATCCCGAAGCCTGGCGCCATGAGGGCGCGTCACTCAGCCGAGCAGGTGGCGGCCCAAGGCGGCCGTGCCCGCGCCGATGAGCACGGTCGGCAGCATCGGCAGGCGGATCGCGGCGGATACCGTCACTGCAAGGGCGATCAGATCGGCGGGATCGTTCGACACGAAGCGGGGTGCGATGACCGAGATGAGCACACAGCCGGGCGCGGCCTCCATCACCGCCAGGGCGCGCGGGCTGAGATCGCGATTGCGCAGGCCGGCATAGCCGATGATCCGGGTCGTGTACGTGACCGCTGCCATCAGCAGAATCGCCAAAAGGGTCATGGGGTGGATCATTGCGGTTTCCCTGCCAGGACATAGGCCGCGCTTAGTCCGGCAAGGGCGCCCGCCACCACATACCAAGCCCCCGGCACCAGCTTATAGGTCAGTCCCGCCGCCATCAGGCTGATCATCCAAGGCAGAGACCCGCGCGCGCTTTTCCACAGCCCCCGGAGCAGCACGAGGAAAATGGCGGGAAACGCCATGTCGAGACCATAGGTGCGGAGATCCCCAAGCACGGGGCCGGATGCGCCGCCGAGGGTCGTGAAGATCACCCAGGTCACGTAGAAAACGACCGAAATACCGAGGTAATAGGGCAGGCTGAACCCGGGCCGCATGCCGGCGGCGCCGCGCTGCTCGGTATCGGTCAATGCCATCGCCCAGCTTTCGTCGCACATCAGGAACAAGGCGGGAAAGGCGATGCGTCGGGGCAGATGTTGGATCAACGGCGCTAGGGCCGCGCCCATCAGGATGTGACGGCTGTTCACCAGGAAGGTGACGGCCGCGATGAGCAGGATATGGGGCGGCGAGGTCCACAACCCGATGGCCGCGAATTCCGAGCCGCCGGCGAAGTTGAGGCCCGTCATCAGCGGCACCTCCAGGATGGTCAATCCCTTCTGAGCCGCCTGGGCGCCCAGCACGAGACCTGCCGGCGCCACCCCCAGCGTGATTGGCAGCGCGGCGCGGAGGCCACGTCGGAACTCCGTGTTGCGGGCGTGTCCTCGTGTTTTGACGTCGGTGTTCATGCGGCCTCCCATCAGAACGGCAGCATGCACCAAAACCGAGGCAATTTGGTTGCGTTTAGCGCGGGGTGAACCCTTATCTGTGGCACCATCGGCCGTTCTTGACGAAAATTGTGGTATGGGATGCCATGAAACTCGATGCCATCGATCGTCGTATCCTCGCGGCCTTGCAGCGCGATGGGCGGCTCCAGAACGTGGAGCTCGCGCGGATGGTGGGGCTGTCGCCATCACCCTGCCTGCGGCGCGTGCGGTTGCTGGAAGAAGCGGGCGTGATTGACCGCTACGTCGCTGTGCTCAATCCCGAGAAGATCGGCAAGGGGCTGACGGTCTTCACGCGCATCTGGCTGAAAGCGCAAGACGAAGACACGATCGACCATTTCATTGCGGAAGTCATGAAACTGCCGGAGGTGGTGGAGTGCTACCTCATGCTCGGAGATTGCGATGTGCTGGTGCGGGTTGTGGCGTCGGATATCCGAGACTACCGGCGTTTCCAGTCCGAGCATCTGAGCCGGATCAAGGGTGTGCAGAACGTCAAAACGGATATGCCGAGCCAGACGGTGAAACAGTCGTTGGCGTTGCCGGTTTAGGGGATGGGGGAGGGTGGTTGTGGCTCGGTGTCGTCGTGTGTGTGTGTCTGCCTCCGAGCCAACCGATACGTTCACCGACAGCTTACCATGTCCTATATTGGCCGAAAGCTGAATGGCAGCTTTGGCCTGTCAAAACGTCAGAGCGGACATTCGCGTCGGCAGCTATCGCCGCGTGTAGCGGTCGAATTTAGGCGTACGGTAGCGGCATTGACGCCGGATGGCCCTAGAAATACTTATGCAGAAGTGCGGCTATCAACTTACTTTTGCAGGTGGTGTCGATGAGCGGGCCAGACAATCTGCGTGGGATCGACTATCAGATCTCGTATACCGCTTATCGCATAGTTGCGGCTCTAGGAAGTGAATCCCGTGAGGTGTCCAACTTCGAGATTGAAAGCCTTGATGACGAGACGGAAGATCTAAACATATATTACCAAAACGGACGTGTTGAGCGCATTCAGATTAAGAAAAAGGGCGAAGCCTACCTATGGCGTGCATCAGAGCTGAAGCCCGTCCTGAAGAGGTTTTTTGAACATCAGAGAGTTGAAGATGACTTTGTATTCGTTACGAATGCTCCAGGCAACGCCGACGTCAAAGACCTAAAGGACATACTTGATTCGGATGTGGACCTAGATCCGAACCTTCACTCCGAAGTCCTCGAGAAATTTACCGCGGATGGAGTGCCCAAGTCGAGTGTAGCCGACATATTGCGCCGAACACAGATACACACGCGCGCATTTTCCTCGGATGATGATGCACAACCTGGCAAAGTTCTGAGGGACATGATTAGGAGAATTCTATCCTCTCCCCCCTATCGGCTTGGTGGTGATCTAGATGATGCATTTAACGCTATATGGACATACATATATGATTGTGCCGCTCAAGCGCTTACCTTAACGGCTTTAGAAATCGAAGCTGCTTTTCGACAGCGTGGAATACACATCCAACCTCAACTGTGGCGCCAGCTTCCCTTATTGAACGATTTCCTTCCCCGACCTGCAATTACAGGTGATATTCAGAATCTTCTGGCGGAAAATGCCACTGTAATATTATTTGGCGTTGGCGGCTCTGGCAAGACTGCTTTGCTAGCTGGACTAGCGCACGATTACTATCAGCTTGGCCGTCCTTTTTGTTGGATTAGTGTGAGCCCGATTACTGAAATTTCAACCTTTCTGACAATGATATCATCAAGTTTGCATTACTTCGGCATGGAAAACGCCGCACAAATTGTCTCGTCGGAATGCAGAACAGAAGATGATTACGTAAACAACATTATATATGCGCTTAAAAACACTAGCATTAGCATATTTGTTGATTCAGCAAATTCTGGAGGGGTGCAGGTAAAGCATTTACTGAATGGGGTGATCGAACGATGTCCTCCTCTGCCACTTCTAGGTCGATTGCTTCTGTCAACGACAGAGCTTTCTCCATATTCGAGAATCCTAAGAGAGGTGAACGAAAATGTGGTGACCACCTACCTTATGCCTGGGCTGGACGCCGATGGATTTTCGCAAGTCCTTGGAGATCAAGGGAAGCGGTTCGACGATCAGGAGATTGAGGAGCTGCGATCGGCCGTGGGTGGACATTATTTATCCACGGTGTTTCTGCGCAGACTTCTTCAGGCTGGCAGGAATTTAGAATTACAAGACATCAAGTTGCGCGGCGCAGCGGGTGCGCGAAAGTGGCTTGTGGGCGAGGTCATAAAAAACTTAGGAACTGACGAGAGGACTGTTTTAAGCTGTGTATCAGTTTTCGATTATGGATTCGATCTAAATGAGGCCCAGATTGTGGTGGGCGAGCGGGTGTTTTCTCCGCTTGTCAGCTTGGACATCCTTTCCAATGCAGGTGTGACGAGATTTGATGGAGTCGCGTTTTATCTTCACGAGACGGTCCAGCCGTTGGTTTATGCAACGTTAGCCGATGATGCCCGACGTCTGCTGCATAAGAAGCTAGAAGCCCACTATAGGGAATGTCTTGAGAAGCAGGGAAGCAAAGAGGAGGGCTATCCTTCTGACAAGATCATGAAGTGGGGGCAGCATGTCGAGAAATTGGCAGATTGTGGTTTTTATCGTGAGCGTCCGGTGAGCTGGTTTTGTCTAGGTGCAAAATTAGCACAAGTTACGTCACAGATGATTCATTTGTGACGTGACAGGGTACGAATGGCCAAGGTTGAGATCCTGACGGGCGCCGAGCGACAACGTCGATGGTCGACAGAACTGAAGCTTTCGATATTGCAGGAAGCATTTTGCGCAGATGGCACCGTTTCGGATGTTGCGCGCCGGCACGACGTTCTTCCGCAGCAGATATACGCATGGCGAAGGAAGTTCTCGCGGCCCAAATTAAAGTCTCCGGAAATCGCATCGTTTATCCCCGTTTCGCTCATCGGAGCGTCGGAAAGCTCCAGCGAGGGCTCTAAGCGAAGTGGTGGCCGGTCGAGATGCAAAGACGTTGAGATCGTCCTGAAGAATGGTCGCCTACTCAGAATTGCAGCGGACATGGATCTCGAGGTGCTGTCGTCGCTGGTTGCTTGTGTGGAGGCAGCATGATCGGACTTTCTGGGAATGTGCCGGTTTATCTGGCCTGCGGCGTGACCGATATGCGGCGTGGCATTGATGGGCTTTCTGCGATGGTCAAGGCGGTGATGAATGAAGCGCCGGGGTCCGGCGCCGTCTTTGGCTTCCGCGGGAAACGTGCTGATCGGATCAAGCTTTTGTGGTGGGATGGCCAAGGCTTCTGCCTGTTCTACAAGGTTCTTGAGCGTGGATATTTTCCTTGGCCGACGGCTAAAGACGGCGTTGCCCATCTGACGCAGGCTCAGATGTCCATGCTTATTGAAGGGATCGATTGGCGTCGTCCGGCATGGACTTCGGCTCCCGCTCGAACCGGATGAAGCCTTATTTGCGGGGAAATCCAGCCAAAATACTGGTACTCCAAGTGCAAATCGGCTAGGTTTGCGGGCATGGAAACGACGCCGCTGGACAGTCAGCCCGAGCTATTAGCATTGCGCATGCTCGTCGCTGATCTGGCGGCGAAACTCAGCGAGCAAGAAGCTGAAGTCAGCAAGCGCGACTCAATTATTGGGCTTCTGCGCGCACAGTTGGAACTGCTCCGTCATCGGCAGCACGGCGCGTCTTCGGAGAAAATAGACCGGCAGATCGAGCAGTTCGAACTGATGCTAGAGGAGATCGAGGCTTCCCGCGCCGAGGGTGAGGCGCGTTCTGGAAAGCTCCCTTTGCCGGAGCTGGACGGCGCATCCGAGAAGCCGAAGCGCAAACCATTGCCCGACGGCCTTCTAACGGAAGAGCTGGTCTATGCAGCACCCTGCAATTGCCCGACCTGCGGGGGCATGTCGTTCCTGAAGGCTGCCGATAGGGTCGTTCAGGTTATGGAGCACGTGCCGGCCTCCGTAAAGATTGTCCGCCATGTCGAAAAGCGCATGATCTGCCGAGACTGCGATACGACGGTGTCTGGCGATATGCCGACCCTGCCGATCGAGCGCGGCAAGCCTGGGCCGGGGTTGCTCGCCCATATCATGGTCGCCAAGTTTGACGATCACATCCCGCTCTACCGTCTGTCCGAGATGTTCGACCGGCTTGGGATAGATATCTCCCGCTCCGTCATGGCGGACTGGGTGGGCCGTGTATCAGTTCTGCTTGCGCCGCTGATCTTGTTGATCAGAGACCACATCGCAGCGGTTGACCGAATACACACCGACGATACTCCGGTCGATGTTCTCGACCCTGGGCGCGGAAAGACCAAAACAGGGAGGGTGTGGGTCTACGTCTTCGATGGCAGCGGTTATCAAGATCCCACTCCCGGAGCCATCGCGTACTACTACAGCCCTGACCGTAAGAGCGCGCATCCGGCCGATCACCTCGCCCACTTCAGCGGCGTGATGCATGCGGATGGTTACGGTGGGTATAAGAAGCTTTACGGCAACCAGATCATCGAGGCGGCCTGCATGGCGCATGTGCGCCGCAAGTTCCATGATGTAATCAAGCTCAAGCCGTCACCGATTGCCACCGAGGCGCTGACGCGCATCGGGGTTCTCTATGATATCGAGGATCGTATCCGCGGCATGCCGGCCGACGAGCGACGCATCCTCCGCCAGCAACACGCCAAATCTATTCTGACGGATCTGAAGGTGTGGATAGAAGCGACACTTTCCACTTTGCCACAGAAACAGAAACTCGCAGAAGCGATGCGATACGCCCTGTCGCGATGGGCGGCATTGAGCGTCTACGTCGACGACGGCCGGGTCGAAATCGACAATAATATAGCTGAACGCGCAATGCGTCCGCTTGGTATTGGAAGAAAGAACTGGCTCTTCGCCGGGTCAGACAAAGGGGGCGAGCGCATCGCCAATATCCTGACCGTCATCGAAACCGTCAAAATGCACGGCCACAATCCGGAGGTCTATCTGACAGACGTCCTAACCCGGATCCAGGATTACCCTACGGACCGCCTTAAAGAGCTATTGCCATGGAATTGGACGCCGGCCACAGTGCACGAGGCAACCTGATGGCCCGCTCCAAGCGTATCTACACGCTTAAAGACGTCGCCGTCATGCTCGGAGAAAACCTTGAACTGCTCGAGGAAATCACCGCCAACCCGGACAATATCACGGAGGGCGAAATGTTTTACGTCAGCGACGGCAGGGACGATGGCACGACGGGTCTGACTGAGAACGGCGTCAATGACGTTCAGGCGCTTCTCGCGGACATACGCACGTGGGACGGTGGCATCCGAGAGTTCCTTGTCAGCGAACAATGCGATCCCGCGATGATCGAACGCATCCTGGCCGATGAGCCAAACCGCCAACCCTAAAACGCGTTCCGACGGCCACAAAATGCATTCGCCGGACGCTCAC